>NZ_SISL01000337.1:0-6470 GCF_004307965.1 Verrucosispora sp. SN26_14.1
GCGGGCCGCTGGGCCCGGCGGGGTCAGTGCCGGCCGTTCTCCGCCGGGGTGACCGTGAGGCGGTGCCGGCTGCCGTCGGCGCTGGAGAACGGCCAGAGCAGGTCGGCCTGCTCCACCAGCTCGGTGAGCTGCTGGCGGGTCAGGCCCACCGACGAGATCGAGGCGTGCACGTCGGCCCGGTACCGGCCGTCGTCGTCGCGTCCGAGGCTGGCCTCCGCCCGTACCTGTACGGTGTGCGCCTCGTCGGTGATCCCCCCGGCCGCCTCGACCGCCGCGTGGTGCAGGCAGGAGGCGAAGGCGGCGGCGAGCAGCTGCGACGGGGTGAGCCCGCTGCAGTGTGCCGCCAACGGAGAGGCGAGGCCGGTGGAGAGCGCCTCGTCGTCGGTGTGGATGTGGCCGCCCTCGGCGGTGGCCGTGGCAACCTCGTTCAGCCAGGAACTCATCACGTTCCTCCCGTCGCTCCCCGCCCGGCTACCCGACCCCGATCGGGTGAAACTCACCGGGGATGCCGGCTCCACTGCACACGCGGTGCGGCCTCGGTGGCCTCGGACGCCGCCCGCTCGGTCCACGGACTCACCGGTGGGCGCTGACGGGGCAGCAGGGGCTGGTGCATCGGCACGTACACCCGGGCGTCCACCGCCTCGGCCAGCAGCAGGGCGGTGACCAGGCTGGTCGGCCGCCGGGCGGGATCGTCGGCGAGGCAGCGCCGGCACAGGTCGGCCACCTCGGCGGGCAGGCCCGGGACCTCGGGCAGGGGGCGCGGTGGCTGCCGTCCGTGCGGCCCGAGCAACTGGGTGACGCTGTCCGCCGAGTACGGCAACCGCCCGGCCAGGCAGCAGTAGAGCAGCACGCCGAGGGCGTACATGTCGGCCGCCGTGGTGACCGGCGCCTGACGCAGTTGCTCGGGGGCGAGGTAAGCGGGCGTACCCACCACCACGCCGTCGGGGGCGTAGTCGGCGGTGCCGTTCGGGGTGGCGATGCCGAAGTCGAGCACCTTCACCCCGGACGGGGTGAGCATCACGTTCGCCGGTTTGACGTCACGGTGCACGATGCCGTGGGCGTGTGCGGCGGCCAGCGCGGCGCTGACCTCGGCGCAGACCCGGACGGCGATCTGCCAGTCCAGCGGCCCGGCGCGCAGGTGCGCGGCGAGCGTCAACCCCTCGGCCAGCTCCATCACGATGTACGGCTGCTCGCGTCCGGGCAGGCCGGCGCAGGTGCCGAAGTCGTGCACGCTGGCGACGTTGGGATGCACCAGGCGGGCCGCCGACCGGGCCTCGGCGCGGATCCGCTCGACCGAGGCGTCCCCGTCCGGCTGACCCGGCGACACCAGTTTCACCGCGACGGGCCGGTCGAGCACCGAGTCGTGGGCCCGCCAGACCTCGGACATCCCGCCGACGCCGATGCGCTGTTCGAGCCGGTATCGCCCGTCCAGCGTCCGCATGGACCGCTCCTCGTCCTCGTGCTGCTGCCGCGCCTCACCTGACTTGGCGGCGTCAGGCACGGTACCCCGTCGTTGATCAGGGCAAACCGGCCTCCGGCGGCGGCCGGTGCGTTAGCGTGCGAGCCGGGACGGCGACGAACCGGACGAACGGAAGGCGGAGCACACGATGAGTGAGGTGACCGTACGTTTCGTCGGTGGCCCGGCCGACGATCTGGTCCGGGCGTTGCCGGCCGGCCCGGACGGGGCGCCGCCCCGGCTGTGGGTGCTGCGTCGGCCGGAATCGGCGCCGGATCCCGCCGCCGACCATCTCTACGCGCGGCAGCGGCCCGACGGCACGGGCGACTGGACGATGCGTTTCGTCCGGACCGACCCGGTCGGCGTGACCGAGTGACGGACCCCGCGCGCGGGGAGTCCACACAGCCGGCACACAGGAACCGCACAAGCGGAGCCCAGTCGGTCCGCTCACGATGGGGACCATGATGAGCGAGGGAGCGGTCGGGCCGGGCCGCGTCGAGCTGCGCCGGCCCGACGGCGAACCGGTTCGGGTGCTGGTCGTCGACGACGAACCGACCCTGGCCGACCTGCTGTCGATGGCCCTGCGCTACGAGGGCTGGCAGGTCCGCACCGCCGGGGACGGAACGGCGGCGGTCCATGCCGCCCGGCAGTTCCGGCCCGACGCGGTGGTGCTCGACGTGATGCTTCCCGACCTGGACGGCTTCCAGGTGCTGCGCCGGCTGCGCGAGGAGGCCGCCACCCTGCCGGTGCTGTTCCTGACCGCCCGGGACGCGGTCGAGGAACGCATCGCCGGGCTGACCGTGGGCGGCGACGACTACGTGACCAAGCCGTTCAGCCTGGAGGAGGTGATCGCCCGGCTGCGGGCGCTGCTACGCCGCTCCGGCTTCGCGGTCGCCGCCCGCCCCGACGCGGTGCTCACCGTCGGGGGCCTCACGCTGGACGAGGAGAGCCACGAGGTACGCCGGGACGGGCAACTGGTCACGCTCACCGCGACCGAGTTCGAGCTGCTGCGCTACCTGATGCGCAACCCACGTCGGGTGCTCAGCAAGGCACAGATCCTCGACCGGGTGTGGAACTACGACTTCGGCGGCCAGGCCAACGTGGTCGAGCTGTACATCTCGTACCTGCGGAAGAAGATCGACGCCGGTCGCCCGCCGATGATCCACACGCTGCGCGGGGCCGGGTACCTGCTCAAGCCGGCGGAGTGAGCGTGCTGCGGCGCTGGCTGGCCGGCTGGTCGCTGCGTACCCGCCTGGTGGTCACGCTCGTCGCCCTGCTCGCCGTGGTCAGCCTGGCCATCGGTGGCCTGACCACGGTGGCGCTGCGGCAGTTCCTGATCTCCCGGGTGGACCAGCAGCTGCAGTCGATGCCCGGCGGCCGGCCCGGCGTGCCGTGGGAGCCCGTGCCGGGCGGTGGGCCGTGGAACGGCGACGTCCGGGTCCCGCGCGGCTTCCCGTCCGGCACGATCAGCGCGCGGGTCGTCGACGGTCGGGTCACCGAGGCGTGGACCCTCGTCGACCGCCAGGAGCAGGAGGTGCCGGTCGCGGAGCTGTCGGCGCTGTCCGGGGTGCCGACCGACGGCCGTCCGCGCAGCGTCGACCTGGGCGAGCGGGGCGGCTATCGGATGGTGGCCCGCCCGTCGGCCACCGGCACCGTCCGGGTGCTCGCGGTGCCGCTGTCCGGCGTCCGGGAGACCGTCTGGTGGATGGTGGCCGCGCAGACCGGCGTCACCGCGGCCGGGCTGCTGGTCGCCGGCACCGCCGGGGCGTTGATCGTGCGGGCCACACTGCGTCCGCTGCGTCGGGTCGCCGCCACCGCCGCCCACGTCAGCGAACTGCCGCTGGACCGGGGCGAGGTGGCCCTCTCCGAACGGGTGCCGGTCGCCGACACCGATCCGCGCACCGAGGTCGGGCAGGTCGGGTCCGCGCTCAACCGGATGCTCGGGCACGTCGCCGCCGCGCTCGCCGCCCGACAGGCCAGCGAGACCCGGGTACGCCAGTTCGTCGCCGACGCCAGCCACGAGCTGCGCACCCCGTTGGCCGCGATCCGGGGGTACGCGGAGGTGGCCCGTCGGGGTCGCGACCAGGTCCCGCCCGACGTGGCCCACGCGCTGCGCCGCGTCGAGTCGGAGAGCACCCGGATGACCCGACTCGTGGACGACCTGCTGCTGCTGGCCCGGCTCGACTCCGGCCGACCGCTGGCCCTCGAACCGGTCGACCTCACCGCGCTGGTCGTGGACGCGGTCAGCGACGCGCACGTGGCCGGCCCGGAGCACCACTGGCAGCTCGACCTGCCCGACGCCGTCGTCCGGGTGCCCGGAGACCCGGCCCGGCTGCACCAGGTGCTGGCGAACCTGCTGGCCAACGCGCGGGTGCACACGCCACCCGGCAGCACCGTCACCACCGGCCTGCGGCTGGCCGACGGCGTCGTCGAACTCCGCGTCGCCGACGACGGGCCGGGCGTGCCGCCGGAGCTGCGGCCGGAGGTGTTCGAACGGTTCGCCCGGGGCGACAGCTCCCGCTCCCGCGCCTACGGCAGCACCGGACTCGGCCTGTCCATCGTCGCCGCCGTGGTGGAGGCCCACCACGGCAGCGTCACGCTGGACACCCGCCCCGGCCGCACCGTCTTCACCGTCCACCTCCCCCGGATGTAAGGAGGGGACCCCTGCTAACGCCTCGTGCATAGCAGGGGTCCCCTCCTTACATCCGACTCGAACGCGGGGAAGTGGGCGTTGTGCCCGACAGGCAGCGGCAATCCGCGTACGGTGGCAGGAGTCCGGCAAAACGTGCAAAACGTGAAACGTATGCCGTAGACGACGACGTAGACGGCGAGGGGAAGGAGCGGTCGGTGGACCACCTGGCCTACCTGGACGCGGGATCCGGCAGCCTGATCGTGCAGGCGGTGGTCGGCGGTGTCGCCGGCGTCGCGGTGGCGGCCAAACTGTACTGGCGCAGACTCGTCGACCGGTTCCGCCGCCAGCCCACCGACCAGAACTGACCCGCCGGGCATGACGATCCCCGACCTCGGCCGGGCCGACCGGCAGACCTCGTCCGGCGTCGAGCTGCGGGCCGAACCCGGGTCCTTCCGCGACCCGGCCAACCGGGTCTTCCACGCCGGTGACGACGTGCTGCGGGCGCTGGACGAGACCGCCACGCAGCACTGGCGGGCGCTCGCTGGCAGCACGTTCTTCCCGCCCCTGCTCGCCGCCGGCAAGGTCTGCGGCACCGAGGAACTCCCGGCCGGCGCGCCGGTGCCGCCCTCCGCCGCACCGGCCGGCTCCGGAGACCCGACCGGCACGGGAGACCCCGCATGGGCGGCGGTGCTGCGGCACGAGCGCATCCCGTTCGTCTCCCACCCGTACGAGTGGTCCTTCGCCATGCTGCGCGACGCGGCCCTGCTGCACCTGGAGATCCTCCGGGCGGCCCTGCCGGCGGGCTTCACCACGAAGGACGGTTCGGCGTACAACCTCCAGTGGCGCGGCGTCGAACCGGTCTTCATCGACGTCGGCTCGTTCACCCCGCTGCGCGACGGCGAACCGTGGGCCGGCTACCGGCAGTTCTGCCAGACGTTGCTCTATCCGCTGATGCTCGGCGCCCACCTGGGGATGGATTTCCGGCCCTGGCTGCGGGCCCGGATCGACGGCATCGAACCGGAGCAGATGGTCCCGCTGTTCCGGGGCGTACGGCGGCTGCTGCCGGGCGTACCGACCCACGTCCACCTGCATGGCAGCGTGCAGCGGCGCAGCGCCGCCACCAGCACCTCGGACGTCCGCGCCCAGTTGCGCGCCGCCGGCTACACCCGGGAACTGGCCCTGGCCACCGTCCGGGGCATCGAGAAGCTGGTCCGCCGTCTCGACCACCGGCCCACCGCCACGCACTGGGTGGACTACCAGCGCACCTGCGGCTACTCCGGCGACGACCGCGCCGGCAAGGAACGGTTCGTCACCGCCGCGCTGACCTGCGCCGCCCGGCCGCGCATGGTGCTCGACCTGGGCGCCAACGACGGCCGGTACGCCCGCCTCGCCGCCCGGCACGCCGACTACGTGGTCGCCGTCGAGCAGGATCCGGCGGTGCTCGACCGGCTCTACCGCACGCTGCGCGACGAGCGGGAACCGCGGATCCTGCCGCTGGTCATGGATCTCGCCGACCCGTCGCCCGGCGGCGGTTGGCGTGGCGTGGAGCGGGCCTCGTTCGCCGACCGCGCGCAGGCGGACACCGTGCTCGCCCTGGCCCTGGTGCACCACCTGGCCATCGGGCGCAACGTGCCGCTGCCCGAGGTGGTCGCCTGCCTGGCCGGGTACGCCGTCCGGGGCGGCCGGCTGGTGGTGGAGTTCGTGCACCCCGACGACCCGATGGCCGCTCGGCTGCTGGCGAACAAGCCCGACGGTCTCTTCCCCGACTACCGGCGCGACGCCTTCGAGGCACTGCTCGGCGCGCACGGCACCGTCGAGGACCGGCTGGAGTTGCCCTCGGGCACCCGCACCCTCTACCGGGTGGCCCTGGGTGCGTGACCGACCCGCCGACGGGTCCGGCCCCACCGACTCCACCGCGACCGGCGCTGACAGTGCCGGCGCCGAAGCGGGGACCGGGGCTGCCGGGATCGACGGCGCCGGGGCCGGGGCTGCCGGGGGCGCGAGGGCGGGTCGCCGGTGGGGCGGTCGGTCGTGGGGCGGGTGGCGGGCCGAGGGCGGTCGGGTGCTGGAGGTGACGGCACTGGTCGGGCTGGCGGTCACCCAGCCGCTGCTGGACGTCCTCGGCCGCAGTCCGGACTTCTTCCTGTTCCACCGGGCCGACCGGGGCGAGATCCTGCTGCTGGTCGCCCTCGTCGCGATCGTGCCCACCGTCGCGCTCGGGCTGCTCGGCCTGCTGTCCGGGCTGGCCGGTCGGCTCACCCGGGCGGCCACGCACACGCTCCTGGTCGGCCTGCTGGTCGGCGCGTTGGCGGTGCAGACCGGCCGGCACGTCACGCCGCTGCGGGGCGTACCGCTGCTGCTGGTGGCGGCGGTGGCCGGGGC
>NZ_SISL01000338.1:0-6467 GCF_004307965.1 Verrucosispora sp. SN26_14.1
CCACGGTCCGGCCCGGCAGCGCGCCGTGGCCGGCGAGCCGGTCCAGGTCACCCGGTCCGGCGACCAGGTCCAACCCGATCGCCTCGATCGGCGTGTCCAGCAAGGCGGGCAGCGCGTCGCCGAGTTCGCCGAAGTAGGCGGCGACGAACAGGCGGGGCCGGTGGGTCAGCGCGCCGAGGCGGGCGTAGGCGGCGCTGAGGGCGCGGATCTCGGCGTCGGACCGGTCGCCGACGTACGCCGGTTCGTCGAGCTGCACCCACGGCACACCGACGTCGGCGAGCGCGGTCAGCAGGTCGGCGTAGACGTCGACGAGGTCGTCCAGCCGGTCGAACGGGCGGAACCCGTCCGGCGCGTCGGCGGTGGGCTTGGCGAGCAGCAGCAGGGTGGCCGGGCCGACCAGCACCGGACGGGTGGTGATGCCGAGCGCCCGCGCCCGCCCGTACTCGGTCAGGGGCGTGTCGGCCCGGGCGGCGAAGGCGGTGTCCGGGCCGATCTCGGGCACCAGGTAGTGGTAGTTGGTGTCGAACCACTTCGTCATCTCCAGCGGCGGCTCCTGGGCGGTGCCGCGTGCCATGGCGAAGTAGGTGTCCAGCTCACCGAGGCCGAGCCGGCGGAACCGGTCGGGTACGGCGTCGACCGTGACGGCCGCGTCGAGCACGTGGTCGTAGAGCGAGAACGTGTTGGACGGTACGGCGGACAGGCCGGCGTCGTGCAACGTACGCCAGGTCTCCTCGCGTACCTGCGCGGCGGTGGCCCGCAGGGTCGGCTCGTCGATGCGGCCGGCCCAGTAGCCCTCGACCGCGGTCTTGAGTTCACGGCGCGGGCCGATGCGCGGATAGCCGAGCACGGTGCTCGTTCCGAACGGAGTGGTCATGTCGCCAGGGTTCCCTTCCCTCGAGGTCCGGCGGTACGGCTCCGGGGAAGGCTGGGGAGGGCACGGTGCGACGACCGACCTCGCCCGGGCCCTCCCGCGAGGCCGACGGCGGCGTGCGCGGCTGCGCACGCGGCACGGGCAGGTCTTCGGACTCGTGGGCGCGACCGGCTGGGCCGGTCTCCTACTGGCCGTCGCTTCCCGGACCCGACAGGGCGTCCAGTGCGTGTGACGGCGGTCGTTCCCACTCACCGCTGCGGGGCAGTCCCGGACTCACACCGGGTTCCCTCTTACGACGCCTCGACCGGACGGCCGGGGCGAACCAGTACCGTCTCGGATCCTAGCGTCCGGATCACGCGTGACGACCGGCGCGCGGGTGTGATGTCCGCACGGCGACACGGGGTCGAGCGGAGCGTGAACAACGACTCATCCGGCTTCCGCTGGCGTGATCTTGGTGTTAGCTTTTTGCAAAGACTTGGCAAGAACAACGACTTTGCGTGGGAGAGCGGTGAGCGTCACCACCCTGCCGACGAGCCCGACGGACGTGCTCGGTGTGGCGGCGCAGCGCCGCCGGACCGGCCTCTGGCTGCTCGCGCTGACCCTCGGCCTGGTCCTGACCGGCCTGGTCGCGGTCGGGGCCGGGGCGATCGGCATCCCGCCGCTCACGGTGGCCCGGATCATCGGGCACCAGCTCGTCGGCGTGCCGGGCGAGGTGAGCTGGACCGGACCGCAGCAGGCGATCGTCTGGCAGGTCCGACTGCCCCGGGTCCTGCTCGGCATGCTGGTCGGCGCCGGGCTGGCGGTCTGCGGCGTGGCCTTGCAGGCCATGGTCCGCAACGTGCTCGCCGACCCGTACCTGCTGGGGATCAACTCCGGCGCCTCCAGCGGCGCGGCCGCCGCGATCCTCTTCGGCGCCGGCGCCGGCTTCGGCCAGTACGCGCTCTCCACCAGCGCGTTCGTCGGCGCGCTCGGCGCCTCGCTGCTGGTCTTCCTGATCGCGCGCAGCGGCGGCCGGGTCACCTCCATCCGGCTGCTGCTGGCCGGCGTCGCCGTCGGGTACGCGCTGTACGCCACCACCAGCTTCCTGATCTTCGCCTCCGGATCCGCCGAGGGTGCCCGGTCGGTGATGTTCTGGCTCCTCGGGTCGCTGGGCCTGGCCCGCTGGAACGCCCTGCTGCTGATCGCCGCCGTGGTGCTGATCGGCACCATCGGATACCTGACCGTCGTCGGACGGCGGCTCGACGTGCTGGCCATCGGCGACGAGACCGCGCACACCCTGGGCGTCTCGCCGGACCGGTTCCGCCTCCGGCTGCTCGTGCTGGTCTCGCTCAGCGTCGGCATCCTGGTCTCCGCCGCCGGCAGCATCGGTTTCGTCGGCCTGGTCGTGCCGCACCTGGCCCGCCGCATCGTCGGCGCACCGCACGTCCGGGTGGTGCCGGTGGCCGCGCTGCTCGGGGCGATCCTCCTGGTCTGGGCCGACGTGCTGGCCCGGGTGCTGCTGGCACCGCAGGAGATCCCGATCGGCATCATCACCTCCCTGCTCGGTGCCCCCTTCCTGCTGGTCCTGATCCGCCGTCTGCACGCCTCCGGCGCCTGAACGCCCGTCCGTCAAGGAGAACCGATGTTGAAGGCACGCCGCCTCGCCACCGCCGCCGCCTCCGCGTGCGTGCTGCTCGTCGCCGGGTGCGGCGGCGGCACCGACGGACCGACCGACGCCGCCCCCGGCTACCCGGTCACCGTGACCAACTGCGGCGTGGACGTCACCTTCGACGCCCCTCCGCAGCGGATCGTGCTGCTCAAGAGCGCCGCCGTGCCGTACCTGCACGCGCTCGGCGTGCTGGACCGGGTCACCGCGCGGGCGGGGCAGTACCCGAAGGAGTACTACGACGCGGCGACCCAGGGCGAGCTGGACCGCATCCCGTTGCTGACCGACAAGACCGACACCAGCGGCCACCTCCAGATCTCCAAGGAGGTGGTGATCAGCCAGGAGCCCGACCTGGTCCTCGGCGAGGTCGACAACCTCTCCCGCGACACCCTCGCGGCGGTGGACATCCCGCTGCTGGAGGAGCCGGCGATGTGCCCGGACAGCACCGCCGTGCCGAGTTTCGACGACATCTACCGGCAGATGGAGACGTACGGCCGGGTGTTCGGCCGCCAGACCGAGGCGTCGACTGCGGTCACCGCGCTCCAGGACCGGATGACGAAGGTCCAGGCCGAGGCGGGCAGCGGGTCCGGACGCACCGCGGCGGTGCTCTATCCGACCGTCGGCGGCGGCACCACGTACGCGTACGGCACCGGCAGCATGGCCCACCCGCAGTTGACGGCCGCCGGTTTCCGCAACGTCTTCGGCGACGTCAAGGAGCGGGTCTTCGAGGTCACCGTCGAGGAACTGCTCGGCCGCAACCCGGACGTGCTGATCCTGCTCTACGGCGACGGCGACCCCCGCGCGGTCGAGCAGGGGCTCACCGGGCTGCCGGGCGCGCAGCAGCTCAACGCGGTCCGCAACGGCCAGGTCATGACCCAGTTGTTCAACTTCACCGAGCCGCCGACGCCGTTGTCCATCGACGGTCTGGAGCGGATCGTGCAGCGCTTCGGGAACGGCTCGTGATCGAGGCCACCGACGTCACGTGGCGCTACGGCGCGAATCCGGTCATCGACGGGGTCAGCGTGACCGCCCGGCCGGGTCGGGTCCTCGGCCTGATCGGGCCCAACGGCAGCGGCAAGACCACGCTGCTGCGGTTGCTCTACGGCGCCCTGCGCAGCCGGACCGGGCAGGTCGTGGTGGACGGCGACGCGTTGGTCGCCCTGCCCGCCCGGGAGGCCGCGCGGCGGCTGGCCGTGGTCGTGCAGGAGAGCGGCGGGGAGACCGCCCTGACCGTGGCGGAGCTGGTGCTGCTCGGCCGGGGGCCGCACCTGTCGACGTTCCAGCGGACCGGTCGGGCCGACCACGAGATCGCCGCCCGCTGCCTGAGCCGGGTCGGTGCCACGCACCTGAGCGGGCGGGCGTTCGTCCAGCTCTCCGGCGGTGAGCGGCAGCGGGTGCTGATCGCCCGCGCGCTCGCCCAGCAGGCCACCCACCTGCTGCTCGACGAGCCCACCAACCACCTCGACATCCGCTACCAGCACGAGATCCTGCACCTGGTCCGCACGCTGGACACCTGCTCGGTCGTCGTGCTGCACGATCTCAACCTGGCCGCCCGCTACTGCGACGACCTGGTGCTGCTCGGCGCGGGCGGGGTCGCCGCCGCCGGCACCGTCGACGAGGTCCTCGACCCCGCCGTCCTGGAGCCCGTCTACGGCATCGGCATCCGGCGCCTGGACCTCGACGGCACCGTCCACCTGCTGTTCCACCCGATCCATGAGAGCACCGACGAGAGGACTGCGGCATGACCACGCAGGAACGCATCAACGCCTACTGGACCGGCCGCGCACCCGAGTACGACGAGTACCAGCAGCGCCCCGACCGGCTCGCCGACGACCAGCGGGCCTGGGCGCAGATCTGGGCGCAGGCCCTGCCGGCCGCACCGCTGGACGTGCTCGACGTCGGCACCGGCACCGGCCAGGTCGCCATGGTCCTGGCCGGTCTCGGGCACCGCGTCACCGGCATCGACCTGGCCGAGGGCATGCTCGCCGAGGCCCGCCGGCACGCCGCGACCGTCACCGACGGCCCGGTCATCCGGCTCGGCGACGCCGTGGCGCCGGACTTCCCGGCCGCCAGCTTCGACGCCGTCACCAGCCGATACCTGATGTGGACGCTACGCGAGCCGCAGAGGGCCGTGGCCAACTGGATCCGCCTGCTGCGCCCCGGCGGCACGGTCGCGGTGGTGGACAGCACCTGGTTCCCGCACGGCCTCGACAACGCCTCGGAGAACTTCACCGGCCACTACGACAGCCAGGTGCAGGCGGAGCTGCCGCTGGCCACCGCGACCTCCATCGACAAGACCGTGGCGGTGCTGGAGGAGTCGGGCCTGACGGACGTCACGGCCGTCCCGCTGACGTCGATCTACGAGCTGGACCACCGGTACGGCGTGGCACCGAACCACGAGCACCAGATGCAGTACCTGGTCAGCGGCCGGGTCTGAGACGACCCGCCGCCGGGCACCCGGCCGCGTCCGCAGCACCAGTCACGCTCCGTGCAGCTCTCCGTGGACAGCGGGGAGCGCCGGGGCGTTCAGGCGTTGCGGTAATACGTATTAGCGCCGTCGAGTTCTTGAATACTGCGACTCCGGGGCGGCGCTGTCAAGAGCCGACGGCGAGGGTGCCCCGTCGGGCGGGTGGGGCGCCGCGCCTCGTTCACAGGTCCGCCGAGGACGCTCGCTAATCCGCATTAGTTCAGGGAGTTCATCAGACGGAAATCTGCCGTCACCCTCTTGACATCGATCGGGTTCAGCCGCGAAGCTCCTTCCCAGCCCGAACGCTAATACGCATTAGCGGCAGTGGAAGGACTCCCCCGTGCCCCCTGCACCCCGACGCGTCACACAACGTGACATCGCACGGATGGCCGGCGTCAGCCAGGCAACCGTGTCGCTGGTGCTCAACAACCGCGCCGACGCGGAGGTGCGCATCGCCCCCGAGACCCGGGACCGGGTGCTGCGGGTGATCGCCGAGACCGGGTACGCCGCCGACCCGGTCGCCCGTCGGCTCGCGTCCCGGTTCAACCGGATCATCGGCGTCTTCACCTACGAGCCGGCGTTCCCCAGCGGCAGCCGGGACTTCTTCCACCCCTTCCTGCTCGGCATCGAGGAGTACGCCGAACGGGTCGGCTGCGACCTGCTGCTGTTCACCAGCGCACCCGTGGTCGACGGGCGTCGACGGATCTTCCACCGCGACAACCGGCTCCGCCTGGCCGACGGGTGCATCCTGCTCGGACGCGAGATCGACGCCGCCGAGCTGCTCCGGCTCAACCGCGACGGATACCCGTACGTGGCGGTGGGTCGCCGCGACGACGCGGGTGGACCGGTCCCCTACGTCGGCGCCGACTACGCCGCGGCGGTGCGGCAGCTCGTCGAACTGGCCCTGGGACGCGGCCACCGGCGCCTGGCCTACCTGGGCGTGGACGCCACCGCCGAGTCCTCGGCCGACCGCTGGCACGGGTTCGACGCCGCCGCACCGGCCGCCGAGTCAGCCCGCCGCCTGGCCGACCCGACCCGCGACGCCGACGCCGTCCTGGACGACCTCGCCGGGGACGGCAGCACGGTCGTCTTCGTCGAGGACTTCGCCACCGCCGTCGCCCTGGAGTCCGCCGCCCGCCGACGCGGGCTGCGCGTACCCGGTGACCTGTCGATCCTGACGCTCGGCGACCCGACGGTGCCGGTGCCCACCGACACCGCGTTCACCGGGTTCCACATCCCGCGCGAGGAGATGGGCCGGCAGTCGGTCGAGGTGCTGACCGGGGTCATCGACGGCAGCGCCGACGGCGTCCAGCAACGACTCCTCCCCTGCGAGTTCGTCGAGGGCGACACCCTCGGCGCCCCCGAACCGGCGGTCGACCGCCGATAGGCGGCCCGCGCGACTGGAAGGAAGCAAGTGGCACAGATGCGTGCGGACGTCCTCATCGTCGGCGGCGGACTGGGCGGGGTCGCCGCCGCGCTCGCGG
>NZ_SISL01000339.1:0-6460 GCF_004307965.1 Verrucosispora sp. SN26_14.1
GCAGGGCGCCGAGTCGGCGCGCCCGCAGCGCCACCATGCCGCGCTGGCCCCCGGCCTCCGGGTGCAGCAGGTCCACGACCGGGAGCGCGGCCAGGCCGAGCAGCACGGCGAAGAGGGCGGCCACGCCGCCCATCCCCATGCCGAGGGCCGGGAAGAGCAGCACCACGGTGGGCAGCAGCACGATCACCGCCACCGCCGCGCCGAGGGTGACGGCGACCACCGGCACCGGGCCGTCGCGACGGGTGGCGACCGCGACCAGGCCGGCGAGCGCGCCTGCCAGGGCCGGCAGCGTCGCCAGGTACGCCCCGCCGGGCACCAGCACGGCGAGGAGTACGCCGAGCAGCGCCAGCCAGCCGAGCCCTCCGACGGCCAGCGCGGCGGGACCGACCCGGCGACGGGTGAGCGCGTACCAGGTGAACAGGACGGTGGCGGCGAGCGCCAGCACGGCCAGCCGGTAGAGGGTCGGACGGTACGGGTCGAGGAGTTCGGCGTACCCGGGCCGCAGGGCGGTGATCGCCACCCAGAGCAGTTGTGCGCCGACCGGCGCGACCACGATCGGCACCAGCCCCAGGGCGAAGCCGGCGGCCAGCCGACCGGTGGTGACCCGACCCCGGCGGCGGGCCAGCCAGCCGAGGGCGACGACGGCCGCCAGCGCCAGCAGTGCCAGCGGCAGCACCAGCGTGCCGGGGTAACGGACCAGCCCGCCCGGCACCGGGAAGTAGGTGGCGTCGTGGCCGGCACGCAGGTCGCCGAGGTCGATCGCGCCGAACTCGCGGGCGAGTCCCAACGTGTTGTCGCCGTGGTGCTGGAGGCTGGCCCGGTCCATCGAGGCCGGGGTGTCCAGCGGGGTGTGATAGATCGCCCCGCCGTCCAGGTACGCCGAGTTCAGCCCGACGAACTCGGCGTCGAGGAAGGCGGTGAAGTCGGTGTCGTTGGGCAGCGCCCGGTAGACCTCCACGGCGAACGAGGTGCCCACCGGATGCGGTGCGGCCCGACCGAAGACGTCGACCAGCGCGGCGTTCCGGGGCGACGTCTCGAACATGATCACCGGCCCGGTCCGCCCGCGCGCCTCCAGGTTGAGCACCACTCCCTTGCCGGCGGCGAGCGGGTGCTCGGTGGCGAAGGCCGAGGCTCCGCAGAGGCACGCCTCCTCGGCGTCGGTGAGCACGAACACGATGTCGTTGCGCGGGGCGGGGCCGTCGGTCAGGGCCCGGGCCACCTCCAGGATGGTGGCGACACCGGCGCCGTCGTCGTTGCCGCCCGGGCCGGTCTGCACCGCGTCGTAGTGGGCGACCAGGAACACCGTGCCGGTGGAGGCGGTGCCGGGCAGCCGGGCCACCACGTTGCGTACCCGGGCCAGCGTGGCCCCGCCCGCCGCCCCGCTGAGCTGACCGGCCTCCTCGGCGACCGTGTCCTGCACCTCGGTCTGTAGGCCGAGACCGCGCAGCACCGTCTCCAGGTGGGCGCGGACCTCGTCGTTGGCCGGGCTGCCCGCGACGTGCGGCCGGCTCGCCACCTGCTGCACGTGCGGGTACGCCCGCCCGGCGCTGAACTCACCGGCCGGCGCGTCGGCCGGACGGGGTGCCGGGGGCCGGATGTCGAGCAGCGCGGTGGTGCCGACGGCGACCAGCGCGACGAGTGCCGCGAGCGCGGCCAGGGGTCGCCGGGCCGGTCGGGAGAGGGCACGGTCGGCGGCGGGGCTGGGGGGAACGCCCACGGGTGGCTCCTCGGGGGTGGGACCTGGGGGTGGACATCATCCTCCATGCCGGGCCGGGCCGCCCCCTCGTGTTGTGTGCGAACGTTGTCTAATACAGGATCAGCAGGGCACTCGGAAGGAGCCCGACATCGCCAACGACCTCCCGCCCGTGGCGGCGGTGACCCGGCCGCACCGGGGGACCGGTGTGACCGGTCCCTCCGTCGTGTCGTGGCCGTATCCGCAGGGCGGTCTCGGCGGCAATCCCAACCTGCCGCCCGGTGAGCGACTCCGGGTGCTGCTGGTCGAGGACGACGAGGCAGACGCGTTCCTCGTGGGCGAGCTGCTCGCCGAGACCAACTCGGGAATCGACCTGCTGGTCGCGACGAGCCTGCGCGAGGCCCGCAAACGCGTCGCCGGGGTCGACTGCGTCCTGCTCGACCTCGGGCTGCCCGACGCGCAGGGGCTGGACGGGCTGCGGCAGGTGCTGGAGATGTCCGGTAGCGCGGCGGTGTGCGTACTCACCGGGCGCTCGGACGAGCACCTGGGCATCGTGGCGGTCGCCGAGGGGGCACAGGACTACCTGGTCAAGGGCCAGGTCGACGGGGTGCTGCTGACCCGGGCGCTGCGGTACGCGGTGGAACGCAAGCGGGCCGACGAGAACGCCCGCCGGCTGCGCGAGGTCGAGCTGCGCCAGGCCGAGTCGGCGCGTCTGGAGCGCGGCCTGCTGCCCCAGCCGCTGATGTCGACCGACGAGATCGCGGTGCACACGTTCTACCGCCCCGGTCGGCACGCCGCCCTGATCGGCGGGGACTTCTACGACGTGGTGCAGACCCGCCCGGACCGGGTCGACCTGATCGTCGGGGACGTCTGCGGGCACGGGGTGGACGAGGCGGCGCTCGGCGTCGAACTCCGGGTGGCCTGGCGGGCGCTGGTCCTCGCCGGGGTGCCCGACGACGAGGTGCTGCCCGCGTTGGAGCAGGTGCTGATGAGCGAGCGCCGGCTCCAGGAGATCTTCGCCACGGTCGCGGCGGTCCGCCTCGACCTGGCGGCCAACCGGGCGACCGTCCGGCTGGCGGGTCATCCCCCGCCGGTGATGCTCACCGGTGGGCGGGTGGTGCCCGTACCCGCACCGGGTGGTCTGTTGCTCGGCGTACGGCCGCGCCGGCCGACTGCCTTCGACCTGGAGTTCGACACCGATGAGTGGTCCCTGTTGATGTACACCGACGGCCTGATCGAGGGCCGGGTGGGCGATGGTGACGAACGCCTCGACGTGCCCGGCCTCACCCGCCTGCTCGCCGAGCCGGACAGCCGCAAGCTCCCGCTCTCCGAGATGCCGGCCTGGCTGGTCGGTCGGGCCGAGCAGCTCAACGGTGGCCCGTTCGCGGACGACGTGGCGATGCTGCTGGTCTCCCGGGGCGGCGGCCGATGAACCTGGTGGCGAGTGCGTGGACGCTGCGTCGCCGGGTGCTGGTGATGCTCGGCGTGGTCGGCGCGATCCTGCTCAGCGTCGCGGGCGCGGAGGCGGTCGTGGCCACCAAGAACCGCGAGTACACCGACGTGCTGCTGATGCAGGTCGGACCGCTGCGGGTGCAGGGCCAGGAGATGCTCAACGCGCTTCTCGACCAGGAGACCGGGGTACGCGGTTACGCGGTCACCGGTGATCCGGAGGACCTGGGCCCGTACGAGCAGGGACTGGCGCGGGAGCAGGCGACAGCCCGGGAGATCCGGGAGCTGTCCGGCAAGTACCCGGCCATCGTGGACGACCTCGTGGTGGTCGAGCAGCAGGCACAGGAGTGGCGGCGCACCGTCGCCCAGCCGGTGATCGACACCACGAACAGCAGCGGCACGGCGGCCGGGCAGGCCCTGTTGACCGACGAGAGCCGTCAGCGGTTCGACGAGTTGCGCGCTTCGGTCGCCGCGTTGCAGGACGAGATCTTCACCGCCCGGGAGGCGACCGCCCGCGACGTCGAGCGGACCGGCAACCTGCTCGTCGTGCTGCTCATCGTCGCCGCGTTGGTGGTCGCGCTGGCCGGCATCGCGCTGCTGCTCTCGTTGGACCGGATGGTGCTGCGTCCGCTGACCACGCTGGCCGGGCAGGTCCGTCAGGTGGCCACCGGCGACTACTCGCACCGGATCACCGGTGCCGGGCCCCCGGAGTTCCAGCGTCTCGGCGAGGACGTGGACGCGATGCGCCAGAAGATCGCCGCGGACCTGGCCGAGGTACGCGAGGCGCGGGAACGGATCGAGTGGGTCAACACCCAGTTGCAGAAGCAGGCGGAGGAGCTGACCCGGTCCAACCGTGACCTGGAGCAGTTCGCCTACGTCGCCTCGCACGACCTGCAGGAGCCGCTGCGCAAGGTGGCCAGCTTCTGCCAGCTGCTCCAGCGCCGGTACGCCGGCCGCCTCGACGAGCGGGCCGACCAGTACATCGCCTTCGCCGTGGACGGCGCGCAGCGGATGCAGCGGCTGATCAACGACCTGCTGGCGTTCTCCCGGATCGGCCGGATCACCGCCGGGTTCACCGAGGTGGACCTGAACCGCCTGATGGGCGAGGTGTCGGCGCAGACCGAGCCGGCCCGCCAGTACGCCGACGCGGAGCTGACCTGGGGCGACCTGCCGGTGATCCGGGGCGAGGAGCCGCTGCTCACCAATCTGCTGGTGAACCTGGTCAGCAACTCGGTGAAGTTCCGCCGGCCGGACGTCACCCCGAAGGTGCACGTCTCGGCCCGGCTGGTCGACGACGAGTGGGAGATCACCTGCCAGGACAACGGCATCGGGATCGAGCCGGAGTTCGCCGAGAAGATCTTCGTGATCTTCCAGCGGCTGCATGCCAAGGACGCGTACCCGGGCACCG
Source organism: Verrucosispora sp. SN26_14.1 (assembly GCF_004307965.1). Classification (NCBI taxonomy): domain Bacteria; kingdom Bacillati; phylum Actinomycetota; class Actinomycetes; order Micromonosporales; family Micromonosporaceae; genus Micromonospora; species Verrucosispora sp. SN26_14.1. The sequence continues at coordinate 4,551 of NZ_SISL01000339.1, forward strand.
GCATCGGGCTGGCGATCGTCAAGAAGATCGTGGAGTACCACGGCGGCCGGGTCTGGGTGGACACCGACGTGCCGGAGGGCACCGCGATCCGCTTCACCCTGCCGGCGCTCCCCGCCGACATCGAGCGCGCCAGGCAGACCGCCGGTGCGGACGGATCGACCGCCGAGGCGGCGTCGGACGCGGATGGCGCCGGGCCGGACGCGGCGGAGCGGCCCGGTGACGGGCCGTCGACGGCCGGGGCCACCGGCGTCGACGCGGGGTCGTCGCGCGGTGACGGAGCCGGATCGGGTGCGGAAACCCCAGGTGACGGCGGTACGGTCGGCGAAGAGGTGGGTGCGGGGCGGCCCTCGTCCGGCGTCGCGCAGCGCACCGGCGGGTCGCCCGACGACGGCGGACCGCAGGCCCCGGACGGGGCGGCGGGCAACGGAACTGGTGGCATGAAGGAGGCGGTGAGATGACCGCGCCGGCTGACGGCAACAGCCCGATCGAGGTGCTGCTGGTCGAGGACGACCCGGGCGACGTGCTGATGACCCGGGAGGCCTTCGAGGAGCACAAGCTGCGCAACCGGCTGAGCGTGGTCTCCGACGGCGCCGAGGCGCTGGCCTACCTGCGCCGCGAGGGCGAGTACGCGGACGCGCCGATGCCCGACCTGATCCTGCTCGACCTGAACCTGCCGCGCCGGGACGGCCGGGAGGTGCTGGAGGAGATCAAGAAGGACGAGCAGCTCCGCCGCATCCCGGTCGTGGTGCTCACCACCTCGCAGGCCGACGAGGACATACTGCGCAGCTACCAGTTGCACGCCAACGCGTACGTCGCCAAGCCGGTGGACTTCGAGCGGTTCATCGCGGTGGTCCGACAGATCGACGAGTTCTTCGTCAGCGTGGTGAAGCTGCCGCCGCGTGGCTGACACCCTGGTCGACGACGTCGCCGGGTTGCTGCGGGAGACCGCCGACCGGGTGGTGCTGCCGCTTTTCCGGCACCTCGACGACGCCGACGTGACCGAGAAGGCCCCCGGTGAACTGGTCACCGTCGCCGACCGCCGGTCCGAGGACATGATCAGTGCCGGGCTGCGTCGGCTACGCCCCAATTCGGTGGTGGTCGGCGAGGAGGCGGTGGCCGACGATCCGGGCCTGCTGCGGCACCTGGGTTCCTCGGGCGAGGTGTGGTTGGTGGACCCGATCGACGGCACCGCCAACTTCGCAGCCGGCAAGTCCCCGTTCGCGTTGATGGTCTCCCTGCTCACCGAGGGGCGTCCGACGGCCGCGTGGATCCTCGATCCGGTCGCCGGGACGCTGGCCACCGCGCAGGACGGCAGGGGCGCGTACGTCGACGGTGCGCCGTTGCGCCTTCCCGCCGACGCGCCACCCGTCGGTGAGCTGCGGGGGGCCGCGATGACCAAGTTCCTGCCGGGGCCGTCGCAGCGGACGGTCGTGGCCGGCAGTTCCCGGATCGGCGAGTTGCTGCCCGGCCAGCACTGCGCCGGCCGCGAGTATCTCGACGTGCTCACCGGGCGGCAGCAGTTCGTGCTGTTCTGGCGCACCCTGCCCTGGGACCACGGCCCCGGCACGCTGCTGGTCCGGGCGGCCGGTGGGGTGGCCCGTCGTCTCGACGGCACCGACTACCACCCGGCCGACACCGAGCCGGGTCTGCTGGTGGCCGCCAGCGACAAGGTGTGGACCGAGGTGCACAACACGCTCCTGGCACCCTGACCGCTGGCATCGGGAGATCCACGACCGCTCGCACGCCGTGACCGACGTGAATGCGAGTGCGCTGGGTGAGGGCGTGGTGTCGGTGTGTCGACGGTGCGGCCGGTGCGGGGTTCGGGGGCGTGGTTCTGCGGGTCCGGTCCGGTATCCTGACCGGCGGTCTTCGCCAGCAGGCCGCCGACCGGCGTCGGCGGCGGCCGACGC
>NZ_SISL01000034.1:0-27727 GCF_004307965.1 Verrucosispora sp. SN26_14.1
GCTGGCCAGTTGGGCGGTGCCGGACCGGCTCGTCGAGCTGCGGCGGTTGGCCGACGAGGGCCGTCCGGGTGCCGTCGAGGCGTTGGCCGACCTGGAGAAGTACCGGGAGGTTCTGGCGCAGACCACCGCACCGAACCGGCAACAGCCCGGCAACGCGCGGCGGAACGTCGCTGCGGTGGCGACCGCCTATCGCGTCGTGCACGACCGGCTGACGGCGTTGGCCTCGGCGCTGGACCTGCCGCATCTGGCACCGCCCGGCCCACCGGCGGTCTCCGTCGACGACAGCGTCGTGCCGGTGCACGCGGTGCCGGTGCCGGCCTTCCCGGTGCAGCTGGTGCCACCCGGGTCCAAGGCGGCAAAGGAGGCATCCGGCTCCAAGACGGCACCCGGGTCCCCAAAGCCACCCGCGATCGCCGACCTGGTGGCCGACCCGGCGACGCGGGCGTGGCTGACCTCGAACACCATCCCACCCCACCAGGTCGCGCGACTGGTGACCGGTGGACGTCTGCGTTTCGACCCGGGACAGGTCGACCAGGTGGTGCGGATGTTGGGCGGGGAGGGAGACGCCCGGGAACTGGTCGCGCTGACCGAGGTCCTCGGCGCGGTGCCGCTGGACCTGCGGGAACGGTCCGAGGCTGCGGGGCTCGCCGGGCCCGGTCCGCTGTTCGGTGTGGTCCGTGAACTCGCGGTGTCCCCCGCAGACGTGGCAGCGCTCGGCGATGTGCTGGCCCGGGTCGCGGACGGCTCGTCAAAGTTCGAACCGGACAAGGGCAGCTGGGTCGACCGGCTCCGGACGGCACTGGCCGACGCCGGTGTCCGCACCGACAGCGACCTGGTGTGGCTGATGCGGCTGACCCGCCGGATGGACCTGGCCCCCGCCGACCGCAGGTGGTTGGGCGAGCTGCGCGACCTCGGGGTACCGCTGGAACTGCTGCACGAACTGCCCGACGAGTACGTCCGGGCGGCGCTGGACGGCCGGCGTCGGGCCGACACCGGTCTGCCGGCGCTGGCCGCCGATGCCGGCTTCGCCGGCCCGGCCGCGTTGGAGGCGGCGGCGGAGCGACTCGGCGTACCCCCGGTCGACCTGGCCCTGGCCCTCGGCGACCGGCTGCGGACGGCCGTGTCCGATGCTCCACCGCTGTCCGACGCGGGGCCGGACGGCCTCCGGGAGCAGGGGCAGCGGGTCGCCGATCGCCTCCTGGCCCAGGTCGCGTCGACCGGACCCGGACTCGACCGCTGGGTGCGCTGGAGTGCGCGGCTCGGATTCCCGGTGGACCGGCTCCGCCCGCTGGCCGAGATTCCGATGCTCGAAGGTCTCATCTGGGAGGCCCTGGGTGACGTGCACGGGGGCCGGGTCGCCGAGGTGCTCGTGCCGTTGGTGCCGGAGGCGGCGGCCCCGGCGCCGATCGCTGCTCGGCACATCGCCGTGCCCACCCCGGAGGAGTTGGCCGCGTGGTCGCAAAGACTCGGTGTGCCCGACTACTACCTGCGGCGGGTGCTGGTCATGCCCGGCGTCGACGGGCGAGCGCTGCCGGCGATGGCCGACCGCCTCGCGTTGCCCCCAGAGCAAGCCGCCGCACTGGTCCGGCTGGTCGAGGTCACCGGTCGGGTGTCGGCCGACGACCTGCTCATGTTCGCCTACCGGCTGGGCACGCCAGCGGGTCCCTATCTGCTGGTCTGGCTCGCCAGCTACTGGGAGATCCATCCGCGCAGGCTGATGCCGCTGCGTCCGCTGTTCGCACGGATCGCGGAGCTGCCCACTCGGAGTCGACCGTCGATGCAGGAGATCGAGGAGCTGGTCGGTCGCTGGGCGGACCCGGGCCGCGCGGGCGCGGGGTATCACGCAGAGCCCGCCGCCGACCTCACGGACGGACTGCTGCTCGACCGGCACGACACCTTCGACGACGACCAGTTCCGGATGTGGCCCACTGCCGAGGAAACGGCGGCGAGCGTCCGCGCCCCTCAGCCTGCCCCCCAGAGGGACAGTGGTCGCGACGACGACTCGGACCGAAGCTCGGCGTCGGAGTCGCACCGCTCACACAGCCTCTTGTCCATCCCGGACGATGACGAGCAACAGGCACAGCACACGAGCCTGGCCGCGCTCGTCTACAGCGGTCGCTCGACCTGGACCAGGGCGGACGGTGCCGGCCGGAGCCGCCGGAACGCCTCGGCACTGTTCTGGGCAGCCGGTCTCGGATCAGGCCCGGAGGGAGCCGGACTGGAGGTCCTGGACGGCCTCCGGACGTTCGTGCCGACGGCGGTCCGCGATCGGCGCGACAGGCTGCGTCGGTGGGCGGAGATCAGTTCCGTCGAGGCCGAGGAACTGTGGCAGGACACCGAGAAGGTCGCCGCCGACCCCGACCTGGGAACGCTGACCCGGCAGGCGGCGATCGTCGCCTCGGCGGCGACCGCAGCGGTACCCGCGCTGACCCGCGACATCACCTCACCCGACGTGACGGAGGTGGTTCGGGGAGCCGTCCAGGCTGCCGACGCCGTGGTCGACGCCGTACGTGCCTGGACCGATCGGCACGCCGACCGGCCGATACCGTCGGCCGGAGACGATCCGGCCCGGCCGGTGCGCGTTCCCGACCTGCTGCGGTCGCTGCCAGCGGGCGAGAGGCTGGCCTCGGCGCAGGCCGGTCGTGACGACCTGGCCGCGATGTTGACCGGGGTACGCACGCTGCTCCACACGTTGACCCGGACGACCGAGGCGGGCAGCGTCTATCGGACGGCTGCCATGGTGATCGAGGCGGCCGCCACGCACATCGCCCGTCTGGTGGTGGGGGCGGGCACACCCGCTCGGCCCGGGACGGCGTTGATCGCGAACGCGGTCGCCGCCCAGGCGATCGAGGCCGCTCAGCGGCTCACCGCGACCGTGGCGGCCTGGGACCGGCTGGCCGGTGGCCTGTCCGCAGCCGAACTCGCCGCAGCCGTGACCGACGGTCAGGCAGAGGCCCGGAACAGAAGGGAGACCGACGACCAGAGCGCGGACGTCATCCTGGCCCCGTCGTGGGCGAAGCTCATCGACGTACCCGAGTCCGAGATCGAGGAGGACCGCTACCTCCGCCCCTGGTTGGATCACCTGGCGATCGTGGCGACGGCCGGCAGACTCAAGGTCCCGCCCGGCGTGGTCTACGAGTACGCCCGACGCAACGGGTACCACTCCGAGCGCGCATCTGGTCTGCGGGCGACCTGGAGCCTGGGACCGCCGCACGAGGACCTCTACCGCCTGGCGAACGATCTGTCGGTGCCGGTGCGGTTGCTGTCGCCGCTGCGGGCCCTGCTGAGTGCGAGGGCGGGCACCGCACCCGACCTGGAGCAGGTGAGGGATTCCCTGCTACGGGTACAACTGCCGGACCGGATCGCGAAGTGGCCCCGGCGCCGGCTCGCTTTCCTGGCCGACGTCGGCCTGCGGACCACCCAGGCCACGCGCCCCGGCGAACTCGAGGATTGGCCGCACCGGTGGGTGGCCGACATCCTCGGCCTGGACCCGGAGGATCTGGACGGCGCCGACGGGGTCTCCCTCCGGTCGCTTCTCGAACTCGTCGATCTGGTGCGTCGCGAGTACGCCGTCCGCGAACCCGACGGGAACTGGGCACGGCACGACCTCGAATCGCTGGCCGACGCGCTGGGCCTCAGCAGCTACCTGGTCACCGGCCACAGCGTCCGGATGGGCCGAGTGCCGATGGAACTGGCGGACAAAATGTACGGCGCGTACCTGTTCCTGCTCGCCACCGCGCTCCGGATGGACTCTCGGGAGGTGACGAAACAGTTCGGGACGGTACTCACCGAGGTGATGGATCGGGCACTGCCCCGGCAGGTCGTGGTGGAACGGGCGCTCGCGCGAATCCGGGCGAAGGGGAAGGCCCCGGCGCCGAGGGAGAGCCTCACCGGCAAACTGCTCCGGATCGGTGTGGCCTCGAACGACCGCGTACCGCGACACCTGGGACTCCTCGCACAACAGGCCGGCGTCTCCGCGACGGAACTGGTCGAGACGGCCTACCAGGCAGGTGAGGTCGACCTCTGGCTGACCGCCGACGCCATCGGACTGGCGGTCGGCTCCCGTCCCGTACCCCAGGGCGGCCCGGAGGCCGAGGCGCCCGTCCACACCGTGGACCCCGCGGCGCTGCCACGCATGGTCAACGAGTGGGTCGACTGGCTCGGCGGGATCGCCTGGACGTCCACACGCCTCCACCCTCCGTTGACCGCGCAGGCGCGGCGGGTCGGCTGGACGTTCGACGAGCTGTCGGCGCTGCCCGGAGACGAGCGGAAGAAGGTCCTTGCGGCCCTCGCGGCGTCCGCCTCGGAGGCGGGGCTCAACCGCGTCTACCACAACACCGTCTTCTGGTACGGCCGCAACGTCGAGAAGCTCCTCCCTGTGCTGACCACATTCGTCGCCGATGTCGCCGGTGCCCGCCTCGAACTCCCGATGCCCCGGTGGGCCGAGCCCGATTCACGGTTTCGCGTCAACGTTCACGTGCCGCACTCGGTCGACGCTGACTTCGCGACGTTCGCAGCGGTCGAGACCCGGCGGGAATGGATCCTCACGAACGACCCGGCCACCTGGGAGGAGATGGAGCGGGGCCTGCGTGAGCTCCGACAGGACGGAACACGTGTCGCTGCCGCGACCGTCTCCCTCGCTGCCTCCCCCGATCCGGCCACACGGATCGCGGAACTGGACCTGACGCCGCTGACCGTCAGCGCGTTGATCGCGGTGATCGCCCTCCCGGGCGGCCTCACGATGCACCCCGAACTGCTGGGATACCTGGGGTACGAGGTCGACCCGTATGACTCGACGCGACTGGATCGTCGGGTCAGCCGACCCGAGCGGCTGCGCGTCGACCCGTTCCTGCCCATCGAACATCCGCCGGCCCGGGCGGCCGTCATGGCGGCGGCGATCGTACGCCAGCGGAAGCCCGCACCCCTGGTCGTGGCCGACCGCCCGAGTACGACCACCACCTGGTTCCTGGACGACGGGGATCCCGCCCGCGTCGGGGCCGACGAGCACCACCTGGTGCCGCACGACGTGGGTGACGCACCCGGCAGCCTGGTCCGGGCCGTCCTCGACGGCGCCCGCGCCCAGGGGCTGCGGCTGCCGTCGCAGGTGCGCGACGAGGACGGCCTGATCCGGCACGCGCGGCAGGCGGTCCAGGACGACCCGACCAGGTTCCCGTTGCGGACCATCGGTGACCTGGTCGCCGGAGATCTCGACGATCAGGCACTCCTCGGCCTGGCGCAGGCGCTGCCGATCAGGGTCGAGTCACTAGATGACCTGGCGACCCTGCGGTGGACGATCATGACAATGATCAGCGAGGGCAATCCGCGCCTGCGCAGACTTCTCGGCACCGCCGTCGCTTCGCCGAGCCGGGGCGCGGCATGGACACTGAGTCGCGTCGGCGCTGGCGGTGCCACCGCTGCCAGCCATGTCGCACACCTGTTGCCGGACGCGATCGGGGATCCGACGCTGTGGGACTCCGCGCTGGTCGACGAGATCCTCGGTGTGCTCGCCGTCGTGCTGGAAGTGGACCTGGTCGTGGTGGAGACCGAGGCTGCCCGCCGGTTCTCGGGCGGGGGAGGCTCGACCCTCCACCTGCTCAGGGGCGAGCGGGGCCGATTCCAGTCCTACCGCCCCGCACCGGTGCCGGCCCAACTCACCGCGATCGAACCCGCACAGGTGATCTTCGGCGAGTACGACCCGGCCACCGACGTGACACGGCTGCCTCTCGTGGTGACCGGTATGGACGGTCGGCGCCTGCGGGACCTGACCGCCGACCTCACCGGCCAGGAGCTGATCGACCAGTGGGCGGTCCACCCCGGCCGGGGACCGCAGACGTTGGTCCTGGTGATGGGCGGGGCCGCCGACGAGTCCGGTCCGTACGGTGCGCTCGCCCGCCGTTTCCGGGACCGTTTCGCCACCCCGGTCATCGCCAGCACCGTCGACATCGTGCTGGGCGCCGACGGGAAGGTCTCGGCCGCCTCCGTGGTCCGTGCCCCGGACGGAACCGTCGACCATACCCGGACGGAGCCTGGCGAGTTCCGCTACTTCCCACCGGCCGGAGGCGGGTCGGAGTCGGTCGGGAACGACCTCGCGGCGGGTGCGGAACCCCTCGGGCTGCCGATCGTGGTGAACCTCCCGATCCCCGACACCGGGGCGACCGTCCTGGCGGCCCGACCGGCCCGGCCGGCGGTCGAGGAAGCGCCGGTGCCGCGCCTCTTCGTGGACGGCGACGGTACGGCGCGAATCGGTAGTGCCGCCGCACCACCGCCGGGCTGGCTGTCGCTCGGCGACGCCACGCCGTACCTCGCCCTGCGATGGCTGCTCGACGGCGGCCCGGATGAGGGGCTCGACCTGGGCGCACTGGGACAGGAGGAGTTGGAGTTCGCCGCCGCGCAGGCGATCAAGTTGCGCGGGGGGCGGATGGTGCCGGTGGACCTTACGGAACTGGTGCTGGCCGCGTTCGCCGAAGCGCCCGAGGGGGCGGCTCGGGTGCAGGACTGGCCGACCGACCTATGGCCCAGTGACTCCATCCTCTTCCTCAGCCCGACCGGGACGGCCCGCGCGGCCGTCGTACAGCCCAACGGGGAACTGCTCGCCTACCGGCCGGTCCACGGCGGCGTCGGTGTCACCCGGCTGTCCCAGAGGCAGTTCGTCGAGGAGACCGGACCGGGCTGGTACGTGGTGCGCGAAGGACTTCGGGGCGTTCAGCAGCCGGTGCTGCCGTCCCCGGAGAGCGTGGATCCCCGCGAGTCCCGGCGGTACGACCGGCCGGCCGGAGTGCTGCCGCACCTCGTCCAGTCGATCGAGCAGATCCCTGCCGTCGACGAGATGACCGTCGTGGACGAGATGACCGACGTGGACGGACTGGAGGTGCGACTCAATCCGCTCTGGATGCCGCTGGCCGAGTTCACGCCGCAGGTGTGGGGTAGGCGGCCCGGCCACACCTGGATGTTCGTGGTGCTGGAGCGTCGGGCGCACACCGGGTCGGAGCAGGAGGATCCCGAGGCCGGGACGCATCCCGACGACCTGTTGGTCTTCGTCGGCTCGGAGGCCGCGTCCGCCGCGATGTCGAGCTGGCAGTTCGACGAGCTGTTGGCGACGCTGCGGCGGACCGACCCGGAGGCCACGCCGGGTCACGTCAGAGACCTCGTCGACGGCCCGGGCCATCCCTCCCTGGCAGTGAGGTTCTCCACCGACCCGGCGACACGTGACGCGGCCCTCGTGGCACCTGCCGGTGTCGCGGGCGAACTGCGCTGGAACCCCGGCACCGACATCTGGTATATGAACGACAAATCGGGCAGGTTCAACGACACGGAGGAACGTCACCAGCACAGCCCCCGATCGATGCATGACTGGTTGATCGTCGCGGCGCGGCTCGTGGCCGACCAGGTGCGGGCACCGGTGCTCCCGCTGAGCGTCCGGATCGGGTCCGGCACGGGAAGGCCTGGCGCCCGACACGACATCCCTGCCGGGGTCCACTTCGTCCATCCCGCCGACAACGAGGACACATTCGCCGCCGTCAGGCGAATGCCCAGGTACTCGACCTACACCTCGGTCTTCGCCACCCTGGAGCCGGCGACCGGCGAGGTGGTGACCCGAGAAGGTCGATACGGCCCACAGACCTTCGTCCAACAGCTCCACCGTGCGGGCCTCGACGAGGAGGTCTCCCTGCTGCTGGTGTTCTTCCTGCCCGGCGGCGCCGAGGGATCCGCAACGGATCGGCAGGCCCTGATGCGGTTCGCGCAGGCCGTTCACCGCCACGGGAATTTCGAGGATGTCGTCGTCAACGACGGTCCGGCCCGCATCCTGCCCGGGGACACCGACGTGCGGCTGGGGACGCTGACCGTCGACGTTCACGGCGGTCCGCTGATCCAGGAGGAAGGCCAGTTCGTCAAACTGACCTTGTTCGGCGAGCAGAGGCGACTCGGATCCTCGGCCGATGCGGCGATGACGTGGCACCTGCACCAGCGTCGGGAGGCGTCCGATGCGGAGGTAGCACCTCAGCGGTATCCGGTTCCGTTCGGCGCACCCCGCGTCGAGGCGCCTCCCGGCACGGCTTACGACGGCGGCGTGCTGGTCGTGGGGGACCTGACCCGGTGGCGGGAATGGCCGTTCGCGGAGAGGGTGGCCGAGGCGGCAGCCTCCTGGGCGCGTCCGGTGGTGGTGGTCGGCCCGGAGCCCGAGCCGAAACACGCGGCGTTGACCGCACTCGGCGCGACGCTGACGCTGTTCGGCGCTCGACGTCAGCTACCGCTGGTGCTCGCGGCCACGCACAGTGCCGAACTGACGGCCCTGGTACGCCGGCACGGCCTGCCCGTGATCGGCGCGGACGAGGCGGGTCCCGCCGCACCGTGGCGGGTGATCGGTCCGGACGGTCGGGTGCACTGGTCCACCACCGGTTTCACGCCCGCCCTGTTCGTGGCCGCGCGCGAGGTCACCCCGGCAGAAGCGGCGAGCGTCGACCGCGTCCGCCTCAGTGAGATGACGCGTGCCCTGATCGACAGGGCGAAGGCTCTCACGGATCTGACTGCCGACCGGACAGCCGTCGAGGAGGGCCGCAACCGCGACGAGCTCGAACCGACGGCAGCCGCTGCGCGGATCGCCGATCTGTCGGACGAGATCCTGTCCGTGCAGACGGAGATCCACCGCCTACGGGAACGTAAGGCCGAGCTGACCGAGATCGCCCGGCACCAGCCGGTCGAGGCGACGCCGGAGGGCTTGACCAGCCACATCCGGGTCGAGCAGTCGGTGCCGGGCGCCGATCGGTGGCTGCTCGTGCCGGTGCTGATCGACGACACCGGCGTGCACGGCCGGCACCCGGAGACCGGTGAACGGACCGCCGACTACTTCCTGACCGCGAGCCGGCAGTGGCTGCCCCGCCTGCGCGGTGGCGCACCCGGTGCGATCCGTGATGCGTCCGTCGAGGCGCCGACCGCGAGCCGGACCGACACGGCACCGGCCGGGACGAGCGCATCCCCGGCGGCGGCCGGCGTGGTGCCACCCCGTGGGGCGGCTGGTGCCGCCTCGCCGTCGCCGTCCGATCTGCCAGGCGCACTCGCCACGACCGAGGCCCAGGTGCGATTCGTCGCCTGGGCGGTGCCGGATCGGCTGGCGGCCCTGCGGCGGCTGGCTGCCGAGGGCCATCCCGGAGCCGGTGCGGCCTCGGCAGCCGTGGACGCACACCGGCGCGTGTTGTTCGGAGCTGCCCACGGCCCGGCCCCGCAGGTCTCCGAGGCGGATCGCACCACCAGCTACCAGCGCATGCACGAGCGGTTGGTGGCACTGGACCTGCCCTACCTGGCGCCGCCGACGACCGACCCGTCGGGGGGTGACGACGCCGTCGCGTCGCTGCCCGTCGTGCCCGAGACGGACTTCCCGGTCGTACTGGTCGCCCCCGGAGCGGACGCCGGCCCCGACGGCCGCACGACGGACACCGACGACGCGCGATGGTTGCAGGGTGTCGGGATCACCGGCCCGCAGGCGGCTCGCCTGCTGGATGACGGGGAACTGCCGTTCGACCGGACCGAGGTCGATCGGCTGGCCCAGCGACTGGCCATGGCGGGCGACGAGGTCGCCGAACTGGTGAACCTGGTCGAGGTGCTCGGCACGGTGCCGCTCGACGTGGGCACCCACGCGCGAGAGATCGGGCTCGCCGGACCCGGGCCGCTGTTCGGTGTGGTCCGCGACCTGGGGGTGCTGCCGGAACTCGTCGTGACGGTGGGGGATGTGCTGGCGCGCGTCGTGGCGGGCTCCCGCGAGATCGAGCCGGACGAGGGCTCCTGGGTCGACCTGCTGCGCACGGAGCTGGCCGGGGAGGGCGTCCGCACCGACAGCGACCTGGTGTGGTTGATGCGACTGGTCCGCCGGTCGAAGCTGTCGCCCGCCGACCGGTCCGCGCTGGGGGAGCTGCGCGAACTCGGCGTACCGCTGGAACTGCTGCACGAGCTGCCGACCGTCCACGTGCGCGCGGCGCTGACCCGCCGAAGCCGGGCGGCCGGGAGCCTGGCGACGTTGGCCACGGAGTCCGGCCTCGCCGGCCCGGCGGCTCTGGAAGCGGCGGCCGAGCGGTTCGGCGTACCCCCCGTCGACCTGGCGCTGGCCCTGGGGGACCAGCTCCGGGCGGCCGCCGCATCGGTGCCCGTCACCAGCCCGGACGACCCGGAGGAGCTGCGCCGTCAGGGGCAGCGGGTCGCCGAAGCGGTGTCGGCGCTGCTGCCGGCGGACGCCGACGTCGTCAGATGGGTGCGGTGGACCGCGCGCCTCGGGTTCCCCGTCGAGCACCTCCGTCCGCTGGTGGACTCCCCGACGATCGCGGAGTCGGTCTGGGCCGTCCTGGGCGATGTGCCGAGCGAGCGGGTGGCCGATGCCCTCGTGCCGGTGGCACCCGAGCCGGCGACCACGGCCGAGCTGACCCGGGCGCTCGCCCGGAAGCGGGACGTTCCCGCGTCCGCCCCGACCGACCTGGCGCAGTGGGCGGAACAACTCGGTGTGCGGGTCGCCTATCTCCGTCGGGTGACGGCACTGCCGGGAGTCGACGGCGCGCGCCTGTCGGAGTTGGCCGACCGTCTCGGGCTGTCGGCCACGCAGGCACCGGCGTTGGTACGACTGGTGGAGGTGACCGGTCGGGTACCGGTCGAGCTGCCCTGGATCGCCTACCGGCTCGGCCTGATGCGGCTCCCGTACGTGGTGGTCTGGCTGGCGGCCACCTGGGAGACGGACCCGCGCGGGCTGCTGTCGTTGCGCCCGCTGTTCGACCGGATCCGGGAGATGCCCCCCGAGGTGCGGCCCTCCCCGGGACAGATCGAGGAACTCGTCACCCGGTGGGCCGCGCTCGGCCGGCCGGCACCGCGTGGCGACGGCGGTGGTGACGCGCAGGAGTGGCCGGTCCGGAGCGACGCGTCGATCATCAGCGAGTCCGCCCCCGACGATCAGCGGTCACGGTACGTCCGGGAACTCCTGCGGTTCGCCGAGGTCGGCGCCGGTCCGCAGGGCGGGGGACTGCACCTCGCCGATCGCCTCCGGGCCGTACACGTGGCGGAACTGACCCGCAATGTCGAGCAGTTGCGCCGGTCGCGGGATGTCGCCGTGGCCGACCCGAGCGCGGTGTGGCAGGAGGTCGACGCGGTCGCGGACGATCCGTTCGTCGGAGCGTTGACCCGGCAGGCGGCGATCATCGTCGGTACGGCCCGCTCCGTGACGCTGACGCTCCACCACCCCGTCGCCGACCCGGGCGACGTGATCCAGGCAGCCACCCGTGCGGCCGGTGCCCTGACCGCCGCCGTCCGGTGGTGGACGGAGCACCACGCCGACCGATCGATACCCGGCGTGGACGAGACGACCACGCCGGCTGGTCTCGCCGAGCTGGCGGCTGCGCTACCCGGGCCGAAGCCGGGCGGGCGACGGGACGCGGCCGGGCAGATGCTGGCCGAGATGCACACCCGACTCGAACCGCTGAGCCGACCCAGCTCCACCTGGCACATCCACCGCAACGCCGACCTGGTGATCCGTACGGCGGCGGTGCACGTCACCCGACTGCTGGTGGCGGCCGGTGCCGCCGCGTCGCCGTCGGCGTCGCTGATCACGGCCGCGGTGGCAGACCAGGTGGTCGAGGCGGCTCGACAACTCGCCACGGCGATGCGGACGTGGGACCGATTGACCGGCGGTATGTCGGCAGCGGAGGTGTCGGCGACGGCGGAAGCTCCGCCCGGTGCCGACGATCTCCCGCCCGCGCAGTTCGTGGACAACCTGCTGGCCGCGTCCTGGGCCACGCTGTTCGCTGTCCATCAGCACGACATCGAGGGTGACCGACGCGAGCGTTCGTGGCTGGACCCCGAGATGGTGTACTCGCTGGCAGTCGAGGAGCAGGTGCCGTCGGGGCTGGTCTACCGGCAGGCCAGGGCGCAGGAACATCTGTCCGAGCGGACCCCGGACCGGCTCCGGGCATGGGGTGTGCAGCCGCCGTACGAGGCGGTCTACCAGTCGGCCCTGGATCTGCAGGTGCCGGTGCGGCTGTTGCAACCCTTCCTGCGGGCAGGTGGGGTGGCGGCGCATTCCGATGCGGCCTGGATCCGGGGCGTTCTCAGTGACATGGCGCAACGGGCAGGAACGGTCATCGAGGAGCCGAGCCGGCACCTGGCCTTCATGACCGACCTCGGTTTCGACGCCAACCAGCCGGTGACCGGGCGCGAACTGGACTCTGCGGACCGGCAGTGGACCGCCGACGTGCTGGGCATGGACCCGTCGGACCTGGACGGGATCGGCACGGCGAGGTTCGACGACCTCGCGCGGGTCGTCGAGAAGATCCGTGAATACCACGACGGGAGGACGCCCGGCGGTTCCTGGGGCCGACACGAGATCGAATCCCTGGCGGACGCGCTCGACCTGAGCTACCTGCTGGTGCTGGGACACAGCGTACGGGTCGGCCGGGTGCCGGTGGAGCTGTCGGACGACCCGTACGGGTCCTGGGTGTTCCTGCTCGCGAACCGGGGTCGGGTGGACGCGCGCGACCTGGCACCGATCCGTGGCGAGATCGCGGTCCACGTCGACCGTGGTGGTCCTCGGCACGTGGTGCTGAACGAACTGGCCGCCCTGCTGCGTGAGCACGTGGGCGGGGTGCCGCCGCGCGACTCGCTCACCCGTCGTCTGCTGGGCGTCAGCGACGCGGAGGAACTCAAGTTGCTCCACCTCAGGGAGCAGTACCAGCTCGTGGGTACGCCCATCGAGGACGCCCTCACGGTCGCGGAACTGGCCGAGGTCACGCTGGACGTGGCGCTGGAGTTCATCACCATGGCGGCGGGCCACCTCCAGTCCGGCGCGGACGGTGCGGCGGCACGCGGTACCGCCGAGCTACCGTCGGCCCCTGAAACGCCCGAGGTGACGGCGACCCGGCTCCGGGAGTGGGTCGCCCGGTTGGACGGCATCCAGGACTTCGACGGCGACGTCGCTGAGGTCCTCTGGGGCGCGCGGGACGCCGGCTGGACCCTCGAAGACCTCTCGGCGCTGTCGGTCGACGACGCGGAGCGGGTGCTTGAGGCCCTGTGGATGGCGCCCAGACTGGACGTCGAGTTCCGGAGCATCACCGTCGGGTACGGCCGCGACGTCGAGGCGATGTTCAGTCGGCTGAAAGAACTCGTCGAGTACGCCGCCGACAGCCGGTTCGACCAGCGGAACCTCATGTGGACGGACGTCGCACTGACCGGGGTCCGGATCGACGTCGACCTGCCCGGGGCCACCGGTGCGGAGCCGGAGTCCCGCGGCTGGGATCTGGAACGCGAGCCCGACCGGCGGTCCGTCAACGCCGAACTGAGCCGACTGCACGGCGCCGGGACCACGATGGTCTCCGTGGCCTTCCAGAACCCGGCCGGCGACGTCGTCCGGGTGGCGGAGGTGGACACCGCAGGACCGGTCTTCGGCGCGTTGGCCGCGATCCACGGGCTGCCGGGCGGGCTGGCTCGTCATCCCGATCTGCTGGCCCACCTCGGATACGAGTTCGCCCCCTACGACCGCAGCCGGCTGGACCGCCGGGTCAGCGCGGTGCCACCGCTGCCCCTCGCTTCCTTCGCGCGGGTGGCGGATCCGTCGCTACGCGCCGTGATCATGATGGCGGTCATCTGGCGGGAACGGCAGTCCGCGTCTCTCGTGCCCGCGAGTCGCGTGGAGCCGCTCACGACCAGGCTGCTGGCCGACGGCGAACCCACCGTCGTCGACGAGTGGGAATACCACCTGGGTGCCCGGGACCTGGGCACCGAGCCCGGCAGTCTGACCCGGGCGGTGCTCGACAGCGCCCGCGCCCAGGGCCTGGAGCTGCCGGCGCACGTACGGGACGAAGCCACCCTGCTCCAGCACGCCGGACAGGTCGTCCGCGCCGATCCGCACCGGTTCACGATCCGGTCCATCGGCGAGCTGATCATCGGCAGCCTGGCGGACGAGGCGGTCGCGCTGCTCGCCGGGGCACTGGGCCTGAACGAGCCGTCCCTCGGCGAGCCGTCGCTGCGCACCCGGTTGGTCGCGATGGCCGACGAGGACACGGCCCGCCTGTACCGGTTCCTCACCCTGCTCACCCCGGACTCCGACGCGGCGGGGGCGCTGGTGCGCGCGGGCTCGCCCGGGGCGAACCCGGCCCGGGATGCCGCCGCGCTGCTGGTCGCGGCGATCGGTGCGCCCCGGATGTGGAACTCCGCCATCCTCGACGAGGTCGTCGCGGTATTCGCCGTCGCACTGGGAGTCGACCTGGTCGTGCTGGGCGACGAGGACGCCCGCACGTACCCGGGCGGCGGCCCGACACTGTTCGTACGCCGGGTGGGCGGAGACGTCTTCCAGTCGTACCGGCCGACCGGCTCGTGGGGTCAGCCGGCGGCCTTCGGCTCGTCGCCGGCCCTGCTCGCCGAGCACGACCCGACCACGGACGTGGCGCGTGTCCCGGTGGTGCTCGACGGTCGGCGCCACCGGGACGTGACCGCCCGGTTCACCGGAGACGACCTGATCGACCGATGGGTGTCGCAGGCCGCCGACACCTCGGCACCGCTGGTCCTGCTGGTGGGGGGCGCCGCCCGAGGCGACGGCACACACGGCCTGCTGGCCGCTCGCTTCCGCGACCGGTTGCTGAAGCCGGTGATCGCGCCCCTCGACGACATCGCACTCGACCCCCAGGGACGGGTGTCGGCGGTGCGGGCGGATCGACGCACCGACGGCACGGTCGATCTCCACGAGGCGCAGCCCTCGGAGTTCTGGTACTTCCCCGCCACCGGCGGCACCGCGGTACCGCTCGGCGCTGACCTGGTGTCGGGTGCGGCCACGGTCGGCCTGCGGCTCGTGGCGGACCTGCCGCCCTCGGGCGGGGGACGCACCGCGCTGGCGCTGCGGCCCGTACCTCCTCCTGGCGACGACCTGCCGCCCCCGAGCCTGTTCGTGGACGGCGACGGCGCGGTCCGGCTCGGTCGTTTCGCCTCGCCTCCGGAGGGCTGGTGGCCGCTCGGCGACGCGTCGCCGCTGCTCGCCCTGCGCTGGCTGATGGCCGGCGGACCGGTCGACGGGATCGATCCGTCGGCCCTGGGGCAGCCGGACCTCCAGGTCGCTGCCGAACACGCCACCCAGCTGCACGAGCATCAGATGGTGATGATGGACGTGCCCTACCGGCTGCGCTCGCTGCTCGCCGCCGATTCGCCACGGGCGACCACGGTGGACGACAGACTTCGCGCGTTGCAACGAGGCGACGGCGTCATCTTCGTCGGTGTCTCCGGGCAGGCGCAGGCAGCCACCCGACTACGCAACGGTGACCTGCTCGTCTATCGGCCTGCTCGCGGCGACACGTCGACCGAGCGACTGTCCTGGGCCCGGTTCGTCGAGGAGGCGGGCGACGGCTGGTTCCTCGTGCAGCACCGCGCGGCGGACCCGGCGCCGGTGGTGCTTCCCACCGACGGACCCGTCGATCCGACCGCCTCACGGTGGTACGACCGGCCGGAGAACGTCGGAGCCGGCGTGGTGCCGGAGATCGAGCAGGCGCCGCAGAGCAGTGTGGTGCGGGGCGAGAAAACGGACGGGCTCGACGTCCGGCTCAACCCGTTGTGGATGCCGCTGGCCGACTTCACACCCGAGGTCTGGGCCGGGCGTCCGGACCACGACTGGCTCTTCCTCGTCCTGGAACGCGGGTCGTACGCCGAGGCCCAGGAGGGTGAGGACGCCCGCGACCTCCTGGTGTTCGTCGGCTCGGAGACCGCGACCGACGCGATGTCGCCGGCGCAGCTCGACGACCTGCTCACGTCGATGCGGAAGGTCGACCCGACCGTCACCCTGGCCGATGTCCGGGACATGCTCGACGGTCCCGGACATCCCTCGCTGGCCGCGCGGTTCGAGGGCGACGGCACCGCGAGACTGACCCGGGCCGGGGTGGCCGGGAACCTGCGTCGGGATCCGCAGACCGGCACCTGGGCGTTGGACGGTCTCTCCGGCCGGTACTCGTCAGGCCGTCTCGGCCCGCTTGATCATCTGGACCGGTGGTTGCGCGATGTGGCCCGGCTCATCGCCGACCAGGTGCGCGAACCGGTCAGGTCGAGCGTGTACAGCAGCCGGGGACGGATCGAGTCACGGTACGAGTTCGACTCGAAGATCTACTACCCGCACCCTGCGGACACCCTGGACACGTACCACGCGGTGCGGCGGATGCCCGACTTCCGGCCAGGGGTGTGGTCGGTCTACGCCACGCTGGATCCACAGACGGGCGAGGTGGTCACCCGCAACGGACGGTACGGCCCCCGGAACTTCACCCGCGAGTTGGCGCGCAGCAACGCCAGGTACGAGGGCGCGTTGCTGTTGGTGCTCTTCCTGCCCGGCGACGCGGAGGGCACCGAAGCGGAGCTCAAGGCCCTGTCCCGCTTCGGGGAGCGAGTGCAGGAGGCGCGCCGCACCGACGTGACGGTGTCGGTCGGGACCGCCCACATCCTGCCCGGAGACGGGGACGTGCGGTTGGGCACGCTCACCGCCGACGTCGTCGGTGCTCCCATGGTCGAGCCTGCGGGTGCGTTCGTCCGGTTCCGGCAGCCGGAGCCGGGGAGGGAGTCGGAACCCAAGCCTCCGCCGGAGTTGCTCGACGCGTCGGCCGACGCGTCGATGATGGCGCTGCTGGTGATCGGCTACCCGTCGGGCGTGCACGATGCGCCACAGCGGCACCCGGTGCCGTTCGGACCGCCACGGATCGACGCACCCCGGGGTGCCGCGTACGACGGTGGATTGCTGGTCGTGGGCGACGTCGACAGGTGGCGGCAGCGATCGGTCGCCGAGGCGGTGGCGCGGGCGGCCCGCACGGTGCGGCGTCCGGTGGTGGTGGTCGAGGTCGGTGCCCGAGTCGACGAACGAAGCGCCGTGCTGACCCTGCTCGGCATGACGCTGATCAAGCTCGGTGAACGGCAACTCCAGCCGATCGTGGTCGCCACCGCGCCCGCCGCGGCCCTGACCGCACTGGTGAACCGCTACGACCTTGCGCTGATCAGTCCAGAGAGCACCGCCGCGGACGCCGGTTGGCAGGTCACCGGGCCGGACGGTGCGCAACGCTGGTCGACGTCGGCGTTCGTCCCGACGCTGCTCACCACCGCCGGTCAGATCACCACAGGCCCGGTCGCGCGGTCCGGATCGGTGATCCTCTCCAAGTGGCTGGGGCAGCCCGACTGGCCCACCGCCGAGGAGTACCTCCGCGAGAACGTCGCAGACCTGCGGCACCCGTACGTCGCCGACGAGCTCGCTCACCTCCAGGCGCGGGACCCGGACAACCGACTGCTCTCCGCCCACAAGGCGGTGCTCGAACTGGTCGAGGCGGCGAACGGGGCGATCGACCCGGCTGGGTCTCGCTACCAGCCGACCGAGCCGATCCAGGCGACCGTAATGGAACCCCGCACCAGCGTGCAGGGTCCGATGACGGTCACCTTCGCCCTCGACTACCTCGAACCGAAGCCGGATGCGCTGTCCCGCAAACCCTGGGACGACCGCCTGCTCCGCCTCATGTACACCGACGACCGGGCCCGCGCGCTGGCAGCCGCCCTGGCCGCCGGGGTCGTCGGCGAACAACCGGATCGCGTCGACGACGGACGCTGGAACGCCACCGTGTTCGGTGCGGTGGCCATCGTGCTGCGGATGACCCGCGAGGAAGCCCACCCAACCAGCTCCGTCGAAGCCTGGGACAAGGCACTGGAGGACGTGGCCTGCTGCGAGGCGAACCCCTACCACCGCTGGTACTGGGTGGATCGCCTGGACGAACTCCGCGACGAGGTCCGCGCCCACGGCATCCCGGGCCACGTGGACGGGCCGGCACCGCACCACGCGGACCTGCTGGGGGTGCTCACCGAAACTGCGGCCAGCTGCGCACCCGGCCGTCAGGCGCCGGGCAGGGTGCCGTAGCTGTTGCGGTAGACCTTGCCCGGCTTGGGGTGGGTGAACTTCAGGCCGGCCCACACCTCGTCCACCCGCAGGCAGGTGCTCTCGACCAGCCCGAAGTCGTAGCCGATCCGGATCACGCTCTTGAGCTCCAGGTCGGAGCCGAGTCGGCCGCCCTTCGGCCAGGAGAGCCACAGCATTCCGCCCCGGCGCAGGTGCTCCCGCAGCACCGGGAAACGGTGCCGCATCTCCTCCTGCGTGGTGACGAAGAGGTGCAGGTAGTCGAACTCCCCGCTCAGCGTGTCGGCGACGTCCAGCTCGGGCAGCCGCAGCGCCTCGACCGCCGAGGCGGGCGCCGCGTCCAGATAGGCCCGGCTGCCCGGCTTGACGCCCATCTTCTGCGCCACCGTCCGCCCCGACGTCACTCGTTCCCCCGTTGTTTGTGCCATTCCGCGACGCTAACCCGCCCCTGTGACAACGCTCCGTCCGCCACCGGCGACGAGCCCACGTCACCGCGGACGGAAGCCCGCCACCAAGGACAACGGCCCGCCACCGACAAGGACAACGGCCCGCCGCCACCAAGGGCGACGGGCCGTCCGTGGGTCAGAGCGCGGTGCGGATCGCCTCGGCGAGGGTCACCGGCGGCCGTCCGATCAGCCTGGCCAGGTCGTCGCCCTCGACGTACAGCTCACCCTCGGCGGCACCCCGGTCGCCGTCGGCCAGCACCTCCGCGTACCCCTGGGGGAGTCCGGCGCCGACCAGCACCTCCACGTACTTCTCCACCGGCAGGTCGAGGTAACCCACCTCCCGACCGCTCTGCCGGGACACCTCGGCGGCCAGCTCGCCCAGGGTGAACGCCGGCCCACCCAGCTCGTACACCCGGTTGGTGTGCCCCTCGCCGGTCAGCACCACGGCGGCGGCCTCCGCGAAGTCCGCGCGGGCGGCGGCGCTGATCCGGCCCTCACCCGCCGCACCCGCCACCCCGTGCTCCAGGTACGTCGGCACCTGCGGGAGATAGTTCTCCAGGTACCAGCTGTTGCGCAGCAGGACGTACGGCAGCCCGGAGGCGACGATCTCCTGCTCGGTGGCGCGGTGCTCGGTGGCGAGGATCAGGCTGGACGTGTCGGCCTTCGGGATGCTGGTGTAGACGACCAGCCCGACCTCGGCCTCCCTGGCAGCGGTGACCACGTTGCGGTGCTGCGCCACCCGTCGGCCCACCTCGCTGCCGGAGACGAACATCAGCTTCTCGGCACCGGCGAACGCGGTCCGCAGCGACTCGGGATCGTCGTAGTCCGCCTGCCGGACGGTGACGCCACGCCCGGCCAGGTCGGCGAGGCGGGCGGTCTCCCGGCCGAGCGCCACGATCTGCCCGGCCGGTACGCCCCGATCCAGCAGCGAGGTGACGATGAGCCGGCCGAGGTGCCCGGTGGCACCGGTGACGACGATGGACATGGATCCTGCTCCCTCCACGGAAACTGCCTGACGTCGGAGGCAACCGGAAGATCGCCCGACCACTTCCCGTTGGAGAGTAGGCACCTTGAAGTGCGCCACATCCTGATGGAGAGTAATAGCGTGGAACCCGACCTGTACGACCGGAAGTGCGGCAGCCGACAGGTCCTCGACCGGATCGGGGACCGGTGGAGCGTCCTGGTGGTGCTGACCCTCGCGAACGGCCCCAAACGGTACGGCGAGCTGGCCCAGCGGATCGACGGGGTGAGCCAGAAGATGCTCACCCAGACCCTGCGCGGCCTGGAACGCGACGGCCTGGTCACCCGCACCGTGCACGCCACCGTCCCGCCCCGGGTCGACTACGAGCTCACCGACCTGGGGCACGACCTGCGGTCACTGGTCGCCGGCCTGGAATCCTGGGCGACGGACCACCTCGCCGAGGTGGAGGCCGCCCGCGCCCGCTACGACGCCCGCCAGCAGGCGTAGTCACCCTTTCCGCCGGTCGGCGTGGCCGCTAGCCGGCGGTCAGGGGCGTCGGGAGGTCGGTGGCGGCGCGGACCACCTGGTCGATCAGGCCGTACTCGCGGGCCTCGTCGGCGGTGAACCAGCGGTCCCGGTCCCAGTCGCGTTGGACCTCGTCCAGCGGTCGCCCGCTGTGCTGGGCGATCAACTCCAGCATGGTCCGCTTGACGTGCAGCATGTTCTCCGCCTGGATGGTGATGTCGCTGACCGTGCCGCCGAAGCCACCGTGCGGCTGGTGCATCACCACCCGGGTGTGCGGCAGCGCGTACCGCTTGCCAGCCGCACCCGCGCAGAGCAGGAACTGGCCCATCGAGGCGGCCAGGCCCAGCGCCAGCGTCGCCACGTCGTTGCGGACGAAGCGCATCGTGTCGTAGATCGCCAGTCCCGCGCTCACCGAGCCGCCCGGCGAGTTGATGTACAGATGGATGTCCCGATCCGGATCCTCCGCCGCGAGCAGCAGGATCTGGGCGTTGATCCGGTTGGCGACCTCGTCGGTCACCTCGCTGCCGAGAAAGACGATCCGCTCCCGCAGCAGCCGCTCGTACACCTGGTCGCCGAAGGTCCGCTGACCGTCGTCCAGCATCGTGACCATCTCGTCCACCTCCACCCGCCGGTGGGCGACCTCCGCCGCTCGGGAACCGGCCCGTCCAGCGTGCGCCGCCCGGGTGGCCGTTCCCCAGCACTTCTGCCCGGGGCAGATCCGCCCACGGCAGAACGGCTCCGGCGAGCAGCCTGGGTGGGCAGTCGGCGGGAGTGGGCAGTCGGCGATCCGGTCGAAGGCCACGCCGACGCGCCTGACAGCGTAGGCGGATCAGCTCGACAGCGGTTGCAGGTGCCGTCCTGTCGTAGCGGACCTGGCCTGTTCAGGACCGGTGGCGTCGTCACCGGCGTCGACCTCGGCGGCGTCGCCGAAGACGATGATGCGCAGACCGCCACCGAAGCCGAAGCCGCCGACCGGTCCGGCAGGTACACCACCGGCAACGACACCTCCCGCAGCGGTACCACCGATGCCGAACCCGATGCCGCCGAACTGCGCGACCGGGTGGGCGAAGCCGTCCGTGCCGCGCGGGACGGAGGCGGTGGGGCCGCCACCCCGGACGGCCGGGGCGTAACTGCCCTGGGGGGTGGTCGGGGCGGGCCGCTCGACCCGGCGCAGCTCGTCGCGTACCTCTCCGAGCAGGTCGGAGAGCGGAAGGCCGAGCGCCCGGGAGACGGCGCCGAGCACCTCGGAGGAGGCTTCCTTGCGCCCCCGCTCGACCTCGGAGAGATAGGGCACCGACACGCCGGCGGCCTCGGCCACCTCGCGCAGCGTGCGGCGCTGTCGTTGGCGCTGGCGGCGTAGGACCGCACCGATCACCCGTCGCAGCAACGTCATGCCGGGACCTCACTCTCGCCGGTCTGCGCTGACCGTTCCCATCATGCCGGGCCGCCGCCCGCCGCGCCGCCCCTCGCTGCGCCACCCCGCCGTGCGAATCGGCGGGCAGGGGCTATCTTGTGGGCGTGCAGTCGACCGAGTCTGGCCAGGCCCCGCGGTGATCCACTTTCCCGCGCAGCGGCGGGGCCCGCTCAGCGCGTTGAGTATGCGGCTGGCCGCCGCCGTCGGACTGGTGCTCGCCGTGGTGACGGTGGTCTACCTCGACCGCGACGGGTACCGGGACGTCAACGAGGACGGCATCACGCTCCTCGACTGCTTCTACTACGTGGTCGTCTCGCTCTCCACCACCGGGTACGGCGACATCACCCCTGTCAGCGACTCGGCGCGGCTGATCAACGTCCTGTTCATCACGCCGGCTCGGGTGCTGTTCCTGATCATCCTGGTCGGCACCACCCTCGAAGTCCTGACCGAGCAGTACCGGACCGGCCGCCGCCTGCACCGGTGGGAGAGAAAAGTGAAGGATCACGTCATCATCTGCGGCTACGGCACCAAGGGCCGTAGTGCGGTCTCGGCGCTGCTGGAGAACGGGTTCGAGAAGTCCCGGATCGTCGTGGTGGAACGCAACGGCGCGGCGCTGCGGCAGGCCACCACGAACGGGCTGGTCGCCATCGAGGGCTCCGCCACCCGATCCTCGGTGCTCAACCAGGCGCATGTGCGGACCGCCAAGGCGGTGATCATCGCGACCGACAGCGACGACGCCTCGGTGCTGGTGGCCCTGACCGTACGGCAGCTCACCGCCGGTCAGGTCCGGATCATCGCCGCCGCGCGGGAGGCGGAGAACGCGCCGCTGCTCAAGCAGAGCGGGGCGCACCACGTCATCGTCTCGTCGGCGACCGCCGGGCGTCTGCTGGGCCTGTCGACCTCCGCGCCACCGTTGATCGACGTGGTCGAGGACCTGCTGACGCCCGGTCAGGGGATGGCGCTGGCCATGCGGTCGGCGGAGCGCAACGAGGTGGGCCGGAACCCGCGCGAACTGGAGTCCCTGGTGATCGCCCTGGTGCGGCGCGGCAAGGTGGTCACCCTGGCCGACCAGGCGGGTGCGGTGGTGGAGACCGGCGACATGCTGGTCCACGTACGCGACGACCGTCCCACCGCCAACACCCTGCCCTGATCGCCGACCCGGGTCAGCAGAGGACGTCGGGGTTGTCCCGGATGGCCTCCGTGCAGGTCGCCGGCCCGCCGCTGCTGGCCCGCCGCAGCAGGTCGTAGAGCGTGTCCCGCTCGGCGGGGTCGAGTGCGGCGAGCACGTCGTCCTCGGCTCCGGCCAGGGCGCACTCGGCCTCGTTGAGCCGCCTGGTCCCGTGCTCGGTGAGGCTGACCACGTGTCGACGACGGTCCTCGGGGGAGCGGCGACGCTCGACGAGCTCCGCCGTCTCCAGGTCGTTGAGCAGCCCCACCACGTTCGTGCCGTCGAGTTGCAGGCTGCCCGCCAACGCCTGCTGACTCATCTCGCCGGCCTCCCGCAGCACGGTGAGCGCGACCAGGTGCCGGGGGCGCAGACCGAGCGGTGCCAGCACCGACTCCGAGCGCAGCCGCATCCGGCGGGCCAGGAATTCGAGCAGGGCGCCGGAACGGCGCTCCCTGTGCTCGGCCGGCCCGGCAGTCATGTGACCGAGTTTACCCCCCACGGCGAAACATTGGCCTGCTATAAATAGTTGGTGCTACACAAACCATCTGTGAGGGGTTAGCCAATGCCGCACCTGTTGCACATCGACTCGAGCATCCGGGGAGAGCAGTCGGTCAGCCGCCGGCTCACCGCCCGCGCCGCCGCCGCGTGGCAGGCCGCGCATCCCGGCGGCACGATCACCTATCGCAACCTCGGCAAGGAGCCGCTGCCGCACCTCGACGAGGCCACCGAGACGGCCCGGCACACGCCGCCCGACCAGCGCACCCCGGAGCAGCACCGGATCTGGGAGCTGACCGAGCAGGTGGTCGCCGAGGTGCAGGCCGCCGACACCGTGCTGCTCGGCCTGCCGCTCTACAACTACGGCGCGCCGAGCAGCGTGAAGAGCTGGGTGGACCTGCTGATCGCGCCCGGCCTGTCGTACGATCCGGCCACCGGCGCCGGGCTGCTCGGCGGCCGGGAGTTCATCGTGCTGGCCTCCCGGGGCGGCGGCTACGGCTCCGGCACCCCGCGCGAGGGCTGGGACCACGCCGCGCCCTGGCTGCCGCACGGCCTGTCGATGACCGGCCTGGAGCCGAGGTTCATCGGCTGCGAGCTGACCCTGGCGTCCAGCGTCCCGGCCATGTCCGAGCTGATCCCGCTGCACGAGGAGAGCCTCGCGGTGGCGCAGCGGAGCATCGACGAGCTCTGGGTACCGGCCACGGTCTGACCTGGTACGGAAAACTGCCGGGCCGCCCCCTCAGGGAGCGGCCCGGCAGTTTCGACTGAAGCGGTGGGTCAGAGGATCGTCCAGGTGTCGCCGCTGCCCAGCAGGCCGGCGAGCTGCTGCTCCGGAGTCTCGGTGACCGAGGCACGGGCCTCGTCCAGTTGCGCCTGGACCACGCTGTCGTACGACGGCCGGCGCACCGACCGGAACACCCCGATCGGGGTGTTGCGCAGGTCGAAGCCGGGAAGCCGGGACAGCGCGAAGGCGTACGCCGGGTCGTCGACCGTGGCGTCGTGCACCACGATGTCCTCCGCCGGGGTGGACGCCGTCTCGCGGACCTCCAGGCCGAAGCCGCGCGGCGGGTGCACCACGCAGAACTGCCCGTCCTTGCCGAACGTGATCGGCTGACCGTGCTCCAGCCGGATCAGGTGGTCGTCCCGGACGCCCGGGTCCTTGAGCTGCTCGAACGCGCCGTCGTTGAAGATGTTGCAGTTCTGGTAGATCTCCACGAAGGCCGAACCCTCGTGCTCGGCCGCAGCCCGCAGCACCGACTGGAGGTGCTTGCGGTCCGAGTCGATGGTGCGGCCGACGAAGGTCGCCTCCGCGCCGAGCGCCAGCGACAGCGGGTTGAACGGCGCGTCCGCCGACCCGACCGGCGTCGACTTCGTGATCTTGCCGACCTCGGAGGTCGGCGAGTACTGCCCCTTGGTCAGACCGTAGATCCGGTTGTTGAACAGCAGGATCTTGAGGTTGACGTTGCGGCGCAGCGCGTGGATCAGGTGGTTGCCGCCGATGGAGAGCGCGTCACCGTCACCGGTGACCACCCAGACCGACAGGTCCGGACGGGAGACCGACAGGCCACTGGCGATCGCCGGGGCGCGCCCGTGGATCGAGTGCATCCCGTAGGTGTTCATGTAGTACGGGAAGCGCGACGAGCAGCCGATGCCCGAGACGAAGACGATGTTCTCCCGGGGGATGTTCAGCTCCGGCATGAACTGCTGGACGGCCGCGAGGATCGCGTAGTCACCGCAGCCGGGGCACCAGCGCACCTCCTGGTCGGACTTGAAGTCCTTGGCGGTGAGCTTCAGCGCGACGGGCTCAGACATTCTTCAGGACCTCTTCCAGCATCGACTCCAGCTCGGCGGCGGTGAACGGCAGGCCGCGGACCTGGTTGTAGCCGATCGCGTCGACCAGGTAGCGGGCCCGGATCACGTGGGCGAGCTGGCCGAGATTCATCTCGGGGATGACCACCCGGTCGTACGCGCCGAGCACCGTGCCCAGGTTCGCCGGCATCGGCGCGAGGTGGCGCAGGTGCGCCTGGGCCACCGGCAGCCCGCGCTGACGCAGCGCGCGGCAGGCGGCACCGATCGGGCCGTACGTGGAGCCCCAACCGAGCACCAGCACCCGGGCGTCGCCGTCCGGGTCCTCGACCTCGACGTCCGGCACCGGGATGGTCTCGATCCGCGCCGCCCGGGTCCGCACCATGAAGTCGTGGTTCGTCGGGTCGTACGAGATGTCGCCGGTCTTGTCGGCCTTCTCCAGCCCACCGATCCGGTGCTCCAGGCCCGGGGTGCCGGGCACCGCCCACGGGCGGGCCAGCGTCTGCGGATCGCGGAGGTAGGGCAGGAAGGTGGTGCCGTCCTCACCGTTCGGCGCGGTGGCGAACTCGACCCGCAGGTCGGGCAGGGAATCCACCTCGGGCAGCAGCCACGGCTCGGAGCCGTTGGCGACGTAGTTGTCCGACAACAGGATCACCGGCGTGCGGTAGGTCAACGCGATCCGCGCCGCCTCCAGTGCCGCGTGGAAGCAGTCCGACGGGGACTTCGGCGCGATCACCGCGACCGGCGCCTCGCCGTGGCGTCCGAACAACGCCATGTTCAGGTCGGCCTGCTCGGTCTTGGTCGGCATACCGGTGGACGGCCCGGCCCGCTGCACGTCGACGATGACCAGCGGCAGCTCCAGTGCCACCGCGAGCGAGATCGTCTCGCCCTTCAGCGCGACACCGGGACCGCTGGTGGTGGTCACCCCGAGCGCGCCGCCGTACGAGGCGCCCAGCGCCGCGCCGATCGCCGCGATCTCGTCCTCGGCCTGCATGGTGGTGACGCCGAACCGCTTGTGCTTGCTCAGCTCGTGCAGGATGTCCGAGGCCGGGGTGATCGGATACGCCCCGAGGAACACCGGCAGGCCGGAGCGGACCCCGGCGGCGACGAGACCGAGCGAGAGCGCGGCGTTGCCGGTGATGTTGCGGTACGTCCCGGACGGCATCTTGGCCGGCTTGACCTCGTACCGGACGGCGAAGTCCTCGGTGGTCTCGCCGAAGTTCCAGCCCGCCTTGAAGGCGGCGATGTTGGCGGCGACCAGTTCGGGGCGCTTGGCGAACTTGCGCTCCAGGAACCGCAGCGTCGAGGAGTACGGGCGGGAGTACATCCAGCTCAGCAGCCCGAGAGCGAACATGTTCTTGGCCCGCTCGGCGTCCTTCTTGGACACGTCCTGATCGGCCAGCGCGCCGATCGTCATCGAGGTCAACGCCACCGGGTGCACCGCGTACGCGTCGAGGCTGTCGTCGTCGAGCGGGCTGCTGGCGTACCCGACCTTGGCCAGGTTGCGCTTGGTGAACTCGTCGGTGTTGACGATGATGTCGGCCCCGCGCGGCAGGTCGGCGAGGTTGGCCTTGAGCGCCGCCGGGTTCATCGCCACCAGCACGTTCGGCGCGTCGCCGGGCGTGAGGATGTCGTACTCGGCGAAGTGCACCTGGAAGCTCGACACGCCCGGCAGGGTGCCGGCGGGTGCCCGGATCTCGGCCGGGAAGTTGGGCAGCGTGGAGATGTCGTTGCCCAACTGCGCGGTCTCCGAGGTGAACCGGTCACCGGTCAGCTGCATGCCGTCGCCGGAGTCGCCGGCGAACCGGATGACCACCCGCTCCAGTTGGCGGATCTGCTTGCTCACGGCCGTACCCCGCTCCGTCGTGCGTGGCCCGCTCGGCTGAGTGGGATGGTGACCTCGCCTTGCCCGGCCACGAGACCTCCTTGACGCGCCGCTGCACCGGCCGTCCGCGAAGGTCCGGCCCGCCTGTCATTCCTCACCCAGAGCCTACGTCGGATCGAGGCCCCGCCTGCCCCGGAGGTCCGCCGACTGGGACTGGAATGTGGGGGTTTATGCGACCCCTTGGGGGGTTTCGCCCGGCACGCCGTAATCCAGATCACCGCCCAATCCGGGCGGACCACCAGGGATTGACCCGGCCCGCCGACGCCTCCCGCCGGTAGGCTGACCGATCGTGACCGGTTACCTGGGCTCGTACGCGACGCTCGGGCTGTTGCTGCTCGCCGGCGTCCTCTTCCTCGTCGTCGCCTTCTCGGCCAACCGGGTGCTGCGCCCGGCCCGCCCGGCGGACCCGCCCGGCAAACGGGCCAACTACGAGTGCGGTGTCGACCCGGTCGGCGGCGACTGGGCGCAGATGCAGATCCGGTACTACGTCTACGCCTACCTGTACGTGCTCTTCGCGGTCGAGGCGGTGTTCCTCTTCCCCTGGGCGGTGGTCTTCGACCGGCCCGGCTTCGGCCTGGTCACGGTCGTGGAGATGGCGATCTTCGTGGCCGTCCTCGCGCTCGGCCTGCTCTACGCCTGGCGTCGCCGGATCCTCGACTGGACCTGATCGCGGTCAGGCCAGCCCACGCCGGGTGAGCGTGGGCGGGCGGGTACCCCGGATGGACGCCACCATGTCGAGTACGCGGCGGGTCTGAAGGATCTGGTGGGCCCGGAATACCCGGGCACCCAGCCAGGCGGAGACCGCCGTGGCGGCGAGCGTCCCCTCCAGCCGCTCGGCGACCGGCAGGTCCAGCGTCTCGCCGACGAAGTCCTTGTTCGACAGGGCCACCAGCAGCGGCCACCCGGTCTCGGCCAGCTCACCGAGCCGTCGGGTGATCTCCAACGAGTGCCGGGTGTTCTTGCCGAAGTCGTGCGCCGGGTCGATCAGGATGCCGTCGGGGCGTACCCCGAGGGACACCGCCCGCTCGGCGAGCCCGGTCACCGTCGACACGACGTCGACCACCACGTCGTCGAAGGCCGCCCGGTGCGGCCTGGTCCGCGGACTCAACCCACCGGCGTGCGAGCAGACCAGCCCGGCCCCGGTCG
>NZ_SISL01000340.1:0-6448 GCF_004307965.1 Verrucosispora sp. SN26_14.1
ACGAAGCGGTCGTCGCGGCCGGCGACGGCCCGCGCGGCGCGGGTCTCGTCGTGGTCGGCGACCACCATCGTGTCGAAGAAGGCACGTCGGGCCGCGATGGCGACGACGGCGGAACCGACGCCTCCGGCCCCGATCAGCAGCACGCGCATCACGAGTCGAACCCCAGACCGAAGCGATCGAGCGTACGGAGCCACAGGTTGCGCCGCCCCTGTCGAGCGTCGGCCCGGGCCATGGACCAGCGGGTGAGCCCGATGCCGACCGCGCGGGCCGGTTCGGGCGGGAACGGCAGCGGCCGACTGCGGACCAGGTCGAGCCGGGTCAGCGGGCTGTCCACGCCGTCGAGCAGGTCGAGCATCACCCGGGCACCGAACCGGGTCGCCCCGACGCCGAGCCCGGTGTACCCGGCCGCGTACGCGAGCCGACCGGAGTACGCCGTGCCGAAGAAGGCGCAGAACCGGGTGCTGGTGTCGATCACCCCGCCCCAGCGGTGGCTGAACCGGACGTCGGCGAGCTGCGGGAAGGTGGTGAAGAAGTGACGGGCGAGGGCGGTGAAGGTGGCGTCGCGCTGGTCCAGTGCCGGCGTCATCCGGTTGCCGTAGTGGTAGATCGCGTCGTAGCCGCCGAACAGGATCCGCCCGTCGTCGGTGAGCCGGTAGTAGTGGAACTGGTTGCCGGTGTCGGCCAGTCCCTGCCGGTTACGCCAGCCGACGGCGTCCCGCTGCGCGGGCGTCAACGGCTCGGTCGTCAGCGCGTAGTCGTACACCGGCACGATCCAGGTGCGCAGGCGGCGCAGCAGCGGCGGGAACGCGTTGGTGGCCAGCACCACCTTGGCGGCGCGGACCGCCCCGGGGCTGCCGTCGGCGGCGACGGTGCGGGCCAGCAACGCGTTGGTGTCCCGGTGCAGGCCGGTGACCCGGGTGTGCTCGTGCACCCGTACGCCGAGGTCCACGCAGGCCCGGCGCAGTCCCCAGGCCAACCGCGCCGGGTCGAGCATCGCCACCCGGTCACGGTCCCACAGTCCGCCGAGGTACGTCGGCGAGTCGACCTCGGCGCGCACCTCGTCGGCGTCGAGCAGGCGCACGTCGTGCCCGTACCGTCCGGCCAGCGCGGCGTCGGCGGCCAACCCGTCGAGCTGGTACGGCTCGACCGCCACCGACAGTTCGCCGGTCCGCGCGAAGTCGCAGTCGATCCGGTGCTCCGCAACGGTGTCGGCGATGGCGTCGAGGTTCTCCCGGCCGAGCCGTTCCAGCGTCTGGATCTCGTCCGGGAACCGCTGCACCCCGTTGGCCAGCCCGTGCGTCAGCGAGGCGGCACAGAACCCGCCGTTGCGTCCGGAGGCCGCCCAGCCGCAGGTCCCCGCCTCCACCAGCAGCACGTCCCGCGCCGGGTCGGCCTGCTTGGCCAGCAGCGCCGCCCACAGCCCGCTGTAGCCGCCCCCGATCACCACCAGGTCGGCGGTGGTCGGGCCGGGCAGCGGCGGCAGCGGGTCGGGCCGCTCCGGCCGGTCGAGCCAGTACGGTGCGCGGACCGCGTCGGCGAGCGCCCGGCCGGCGGATGGCCCGGTCATGACCGGCTTGTCGCCCGGGGAGCCGGCACCGCGAACGCCGCCCGGCGGGCCCGTCGGCCCCGCAGCATGCTGGCCAGCACCAGCAGCAACGCGATCGCGAACATGGCCGTACCGATGACGTTGACCTGCGGCGGGATGCCCCGCTGGGCGGCACCCCAGACGTACATCGGGAACGTGACGGTGGTGCCGGAGTTGAAGTTGGTGATGATGAAGTCGTCGAAGCTGAGCGAGAACGCCAGCAGTGCGGCGGCCACGATGCCGGGCAGCACCAACGGCAACGTGATGCGGCGGAACGTCTGCCACTCGCTGGCGTAGAGGTCCATCGCGGCCTCCTCCAGCCGCCGGTCCATCCCGGCCAGCCGCGCCTTGACCGTCACCACCACGAACGACATGCAGAACATCACGTGCGCGATGACGATGGTCCAGAACCCCAGCGGCACCCCGCCGGCGACGAAGAGGGCCAGCAGCGAGGTGCCCATCACCAGTTCCGGCGTGGCCATCGGCAGGAAGATCAGCACGTTGAGCCCGGAGCGTCCCCGGAACCGGTGCCGGACCAGCGCGAACGCCATCAGCGTGCCGAGCGCGGTGGCGGCGACGGTGGCGATGAAGCCGATCTGCACGCTGCGGAC
The DNA here is from genome assembly GCF_004307965.1 of Verrucosispora sp. SN26_14.1. Classification (NCBI taxonomy): domain Bacteria; kingdom Bacillati; phylum Actinomycetota; class Actinomycetes; order Micromonosporales; family Micromonosporaceae; genus Micromonospora; species Verrucosispora sp. SN26_14.1. The sequence goes on from NZ_SISL01000340.1 coordinate 2,197, forward strand.
CACCGCGTCGCACATGTCGGAGGTGGCGCACGGGTTACGCCAGTTGTCGAGCGTGAACGCGTGGAAGTCGTACGAGAGCCGGTTGGAGGGGCGGTTGAACGACAACGCGCCCACCACGGCGATCGGCAGGAACAGGTAGCCGAGCACCAGCAGGGCCACGCCCATCACCCAGTGCTGCGCCCACCACCGGGAGAACCTGGTCATAGGACCTCCTCCGTGCCGGCCCGACGCAGATAGACGAAGACCACCGCGAGGATCGCCGACATCAGCAGGAACGACAGCGCCGCGCCCTGCGGATAGTCCAGCCGGACCAGGAACGCCGAGTCGATGACGTTGCCGATCATGTACTGGTTGGGCGTACCGAGCAGTTCGGCGTTGATGTAGTCGCCGGTGGCCGGGATGAAGAAGAGCAGCGTCCCGGCGATCAGGCCCGGCATCGACAACGGCAGGGTGACCCGGCGGAACGTCTTCAGCGGGCTCGCGTACAGGTCGCTGGACGCCTCCAGCAGCCGGTGGTCGAGCCGCTCCAGGCTCGCGTACAGCGGCAGCACCAGGAACGGCAGGAAGTTGTACGTCAGGCCGAGCACCACCGCGATCGGGGTGGCCAGCAGCCGTCCGTCCGGACCGAGCAGGTGGACGTCCCGCAGCAGCCCGACCAACCAGCCGTTGTCCGACAGGATGGTCTTCCAGGCCAGCGTGCGCACCAGGAAACTGGTGAACATCGGCGCGATCACGCAGACCAGCAGCAGGTTCTTCCACCGGCCGGCCTTCTGCGCGATCGCGTACGCCAACGGGTAGCCCATCAGCAGCGCCAGCACCAACGCGATGCCCGCGTACAGGAACGAGCGGCTGAACTGGGGCCAGTACGCCTGCAACGCCGCCGGGTAGTTCCCGAAAGCCCAGGTCATCGCGTACCCGGTGGAGAGCGTGCCGTTCGGGTCGTAGAGGCTGGCCGCCGCGAGTTGCAGCAACGGCAGGGCGAAGAAGAGGAACAGCCAGGCCGCGCCCGGCAGCAGCAACAGGTACGGCAGGAGGCGGTACCGCCCTGATCGGGCAGCCGGCGGCGGCGACGCCGGCTGCCCGGAGCCGGTGGGTACGTGAGCCAGCGCGCTCACGCCGTGCCCTCGCGTCGCTGGCTCATGAGGACGCACCGACCGGCTCGTCCAGGACCGGAGTGGTCCGGTCCTCCTCGTCGGCGCGGCGCCCGAGCAGGAAGGCGTGCTGCGGATCCCAGTACGCCACGGCCCGCTCGCCGACGGCGAAGCGCTGCTGCGCCCCGCTGTTGGCGACGAAGACGCTCAGCTCGGTGCCCCAGCCGGTGCGCAGCAGGTACTGCGTGCTCACCCCGACGTAGGAGGCGTCGGTGACGGTGCCTTCGAGGTGCTGGTTACCGGCCGGCACCTGCACGGCGGCGCCAACCAGGTGCAGCTTCTCTGGGCGTACGCCCAGGAAGACCGGACCCTGGTCGGTGCGGGCCCGCGCCGACGGCACGGAGAACCGCGCGCCGTGCGCGGTGACCAGGAGGTCGCCGCCGTCGATGCCGGAGACCTCGCCCGCGATCAGGTTGGACTGGCCGAGAAAGTTGGCCACGAACGCGGTGGCCGGGAACTCGTAGATCTCGGCGGGTGGGCCGAGCTGCTCGATCCGCCCGGCGTTCATCACCGCGACCGTGTCGGCCATCGTCATGGCCTCCTCCTGGTCGTGGGTGACGTGTACGAAGGTGATGCCGACCTCGGTCTGGATGCGCTTGAGCTCGATCTGCATCTGCCGACGCAGCTTGAGGTCGAGCGCGCCGAGCGGCTCGTCCAGCAGCAGCACCTGCGGGTGGTTGATCAGCGCGCGGGCCAGCGCGACCCGCTGCTGCTGCCCGCCGGAGAGCTGGGCCGGGCGACGCCGTTCGTACCCGTCGAGCTGCACCAGCGACAGCATCTCGCGGACCTGCCCGTCGACCGAGCGGATGCCGCGCCGCCGCAGGCCGAAGGCCACGTTCTCGAAGATGTCCAGGTGCGGGAAGAGGGCGTAGCTCTGGAACACGGTGTTGACCGGCCGCTTGTACGGACGCAGCCGGGCGATGTCCCGGTCACCGAGCAGCACCTGCCCGCTGGTCGGCTCCTCCAGCCCGGCGATCATGCGCAGCGTGGTGGTCTTGCCGCAGCCGGACGCACCCAGCAGGGCGAAGAACGAGCCCTGCGGAATGGTCAGGCTCAGGTCGTCGACGGCGGTGAACGGGCCGAACGTCTTGGTGAGGTCGGCCAGCCTCAGGTCACCGGCCGGAGTGTCCCGCGCCATCGTCACGCTCCGATAACCTGCTGGAACTTGGTCTCGTACTCGCGTTCCTGCTGCTCGTCCAGGGCCATGAAGACGCGGGCCTTGGAGAGGATCGCCTCGTCCGGGAAGATCAGCGGGTTGGCGGCCAACTCCGGGTCGATCTTCTCCATCTCCTCCTGCGCGCCCTGCACCGGACAGATGTAGTTGACGTACGCGGCGAGCTGCGCGGCGATGGCCGGCTCGTAGTAGTGGTTGATCAGGGCCTCGGCGTTGCCCTTGTGGGTGGCCTTGTTCGGCACGAGCATGTTGTCCGACCAGAGCGTCACACCGGAGTCGGGCACCACGAACTTGATCTGCTCGTCGTCGAAGCCGAGCTGGATGATGTCGCCGGACCAGCCGATGCACGCCGCGATGTCGCCCTTGGCCAGGTCGGGGGCGTAGTCGTTGCCGGTGAAGCGGCGGATCTGCCCGGAGTCGACCGCCTTCTTGAGCTTGTTCAGGGCGTCGTCGAACTGGCTGGCGGTGAAGTCGGCCGGGTTGTGGCCGTTCGACATCAGCAGCAGGCCCATGGTGTCGCGCATCTCGGTCAGCGCGGTCACCTTGCCCTTGAGGTCGGCGCGGGTGAGCAGCTCGTCGACGGTCCGGATCTCCCGGGTGACCCGACCGTTGTACGCCAGTCCGGCCAGGCCGGACTGCCACGGGACGGCGAGGTGGTTGTCCACGTCGAAGGGACGGTTCCGCAACGACGGCAGCAGGTTCGCCTCGACGTTCGGCAGCTTCGACTTGTCGAGCCGCTGGATCCAGCCGAGCCGGATCATCCGGGCGGCCATCCAGTCGGTGAGCACCATGACGTCCCGCCCGGTGCCCTGACAGGCGGCGAGCTGGTTCTGCACCTTGCCGAAGAACTCGTTGTTGTCGTTGACGTCCTCGGTATAGGTCACCTGGATGCCGGTGTCGGTGACGAACTTGTCGAGGCTGGGACGCTTCGACGCGTCGTCGTCATCGACGTCCATGTATTGCGGCCAGTTGGAGAAGGCGACAGTCTTCTCCGTGCCGGACAGGTCCTCGCTGACACAACCGGCCTCGGTCTGCTGCGCGCCGGGGGTGCCGCAACCGGCGAGAGTGCCACCCGCCGCGAGCAGCGCGGCCGAGCCGAGGGTGCCGGTGAGCAGACCACGCCGAGTGAGGGGCCGGTAAGCGTTTCGCATGTGACGACTCCTACAGGTCATCGTCGGCGGCGGGACGGGGGTGGGCGCGCCGACGGGAGGGTCAATGGCGATGGACGACTGATCCTGACATGAGGAAACCTCGCTCACAAGGGATTCCGTAGCCGCAATAGCCGTGGACGACGAATTACGCCAGACTGCGCGGTGGCACTAGGCTCAGCGCCGTGATGGACATGGGGAGCGCTCGATGACGAACCGGCAGCAGGACAACGGCACCGGCGGACGCCGGGTCAGCGTGCGGGAGGGCGCCAGCCACGTGCTGCTCGACGACGTGGCCAAGCAGATCATCGAACAGCTCCAGCAGGACGGCCGTCGCCCGTACGCGACCATCGGCAAGGCGGTCGGGCTCTCCGAGGCTGCGGTACGTCAACGCGTACAACGGCTGCTCGACGCCGGGGTAATGCAGATCGTCGCGGTGACCGATCCGCTCCAACTCGGCTTCCCCCGCCAGGCCATGATCGGCCTGCGTACCGACGGCGACCTGGAGAGCGTCGCGGACCGGATCGCCGAACTCGACGAGGTCGACTACGTGGTGATCACCGCCGGCTCCTTCGACCTGCTGGCCGAGGTGGTCTGCCGCAACGACGAGCACCTGCTGGAGATCCTGCAACGCCTGCGCGCGGTCTCCGGCGTGCTCTCCACCGAGGCGTTCGTCTACCTCAAACTCCGCAAGCAGACCTACAGCTGGGGCACCGCCTGATCATGCGCCGCGCGCGCCTCCGCCCCGTGCGCCCTCGCCCCACCCGCCCGCGCCCCAC
>NZ_SISL01000341.1:0-6406 GCF_004307965.1 Verrucosispora sp. SN26_14.1
CCGCCGCGGTGAGCAGGCCCGCCGCGCTGTTGGCGCGGATCCCGGCCGGTCCGCGTTCGGCCAGGGCCACCGGAATCAGCATCTGCGAGCGGCGGAACTGCTTGGCCAGCAACGACCCGAGTCGGCTGTCGTCGTCGTGTCGGCAGACCACCGTGTCGGTGAGGACGATGCCGTACCGGTCGCCCATCCGGTCGCCGATCTCCACGTCCTCGGAGGCGCGCAGCTTCTCGTCGAAGAGGCCGACCGTGTCGAAGACCTCGCGGCGGATGAGGCAGATCGCGAAGAGGGTGGTGCGGACCCGGCCGACGTGGCGCAGCCGCCAGTGGTGCCCGTGCGTGAGCCGGTACGCCTCGACCGGCCCGTCGTCGAAGAGCGGCTCCAGCGCGTAGATGCCGTGTACGCAGGCGACGTCGGGCTGCTCGCGCAGGACGGCCAGGGCGTTGCCCAGGGCGTCGGGTTCCGGGGCGCAGTCCGAGTCGAGGAAGAACAGCAGGTCGCCGGTTGCGGCCCGGATGCCGCGGTTGCGGGCGGCGGCCGGGCCGGCGTTGCGGTCGGTGACCAGCAGCCGGCACGGGAAGCGCCGGGCGACGGCCCGGGTGTCGTCGGTGCTGGCGTCGTCGACCACGATGACCTCGGTCACCGGGTGCCGTAGTCGGTGCACCGCCGCGAGGCACGCACCCAGGGTCTTGGCGCTGTTGTGGGTGGGAACGATTACCGACACCGTCGGCGGCATGACGGGCACCTCAACGAGTGTTGGCTAATGTGCAGATGAATTGACCGGCGGCAATTGTGTTGCGCCTTGACCAAGTTATCCATGCCCCACCCGCCGTGGCAAGGGTTGCCTTGCGTAGTCAAGGTTGCATCCAGCCTCGGTCCAGGAAAGATCACGAACCAATAGATAGCGTCGCGGCATGCCCAATCTCGTCAGTGTCGAGGAATGCGAGCGGTTCACCGTTCGCGAGGTGCACGACCTCTATCGGCGGTACGTGAACGCGAGCCAGGTCAATCTGATGACGTCGTTCGGGTTCGGTCGGGAATTGGTGGAGCGGGCCGAGGGCGCCTACCTGACCCTGCGGGACGGCCGGCGCGTCCTCGATCTGACCGGCGGGGTGGGGGTGCTCAACCACGGCCACAACCATCCACGGATCGTGGCGGCCCGGCAACGCTTCGCCGAGCGTCGGCGAATGGAGGTGCACAAGACGTACTTTTCGCCCTACCTCGCGGCGCTCGGCCACAACCTGGCCCAGCTGCTGCCCGGCGATCTGTCCATGTCGTTCCTGCCCAACTCCGGCGCCGAGGCGGTGGAGGGTGCGGTGAAGCTGGCCTACAAGTACCACGGTGGTCGACGGGGCACCATCCTTCGCGCGGACTGCGGATTCCACGGGAAGTTGCTCGGTTCCGGTGGGCTCACCGGACAGCCGCACTTCAACTTTCCGACAATTCCGGGAATCGTCCCATTCGCGTACGGGGATCTGGAATCCGTCCGGTCCGCTATCGAGCGGCATGCGGGTGACGTGTACGCCCTGATCGTCGAACCTTTCAGCGCCTCCACCATTCAATGGTGCGACGAAGATTTCCTTCGCGGCGTCCGGGAACTCTGCGACCGACACGACATCGTACTCATCTTCGACGAGATCTACACCGGCTGGGGCAAGACGGGCAGCCTCTTCTACTTCATGCGTTACCCGGATCTGATACCGGACGTGCTGACCACCAGCAAATCGTTCGGCGGCGGCAAGTCGTCCATATCGGCCTTCGTCGCCCGCAAGCCGGTCTTCCGGAAGGCGTACGACAATCTGACCGACGCGCTGTTGCAGAGCACCAGCACCACCTACTACGGCATGGGGGAGGAGTGCGTCACCGCCATCGAGGCGATCAACATCGTGGTGGAGGACGACTACCCGGCACGGGCGCGGGCGCTGGAACGGGTCCTCGAACCGGGGCTGCACCGGTTGGCCAAGGAGCATCCGGAGGCGGTCGGCCGGGTGGCCGGCGCCGGGGCGCTCTGGGGTGTGCACATCGACGGCGGACCCCGGATCCTCGACCTGGTGGGCCGGCTCGCCCCGGCCGGTGTCGCCCGCGACCCCCGCTTCAAGGCCAAGCTGGTCACCTGCGCCGTCATCAACGCGCTCTACCGCGACCACGACATCTTCACCTACTACACACTCAACGGCCGCAACCCGCTTGTCGTCGGCCCGTCGCTGGTCACCGAGCAGGCCGACGCGCAGCGGGCCGTGGACGCCCTGGGTGAGGTGCTCGACCAGGGACTGACCCGACTGGTGACCCGGTTCGTCACGCAGAAGGTGGGATCGCTGTGGTGATCGCGATCACCGGCGCCGCCGGGATGCTCGGCTCACGGCTGGCCGACCGTCTCGCCGCCGACGGACACCAGGTCCGTGGCGTCGACCTGCGACCGGAACCCACCGTCGGGTACGTCGGCGACATCCGCGACCCGGCCCTGCTGGACCGCGCCCTCACCGGCGCCACCGTGGTGATCCACTGCGCGGCGGCGCTGCCCAGCTACCCGACCGGCGAGATCCGGTCGGTCATCGTCGACGGCACGCGCGGTGTCTTCGACGCGGCGCGCCGGGCCGGGGTGGCTCGCGTCCTGCACGTCTCCTCGACCGCCGTGTACGGGCTGCCGAAGCAGGTGCCCACCACCGAGGCGTACCCGCGCAGTCCGGTCGACACCTACAGCGCGGCCAAGGCCGCCGCCGAGGAGATCGCCGAACGGCACCGCGCGGACGGCCTGCCGGTGGCGGTGCTGCGGCCCAAGACCTTCGTCGGCCCCGGCCGGATGGGACTGTTCGCCATGCTCTTCGAGTGGGCGGAGGAAGGGCGCCACTTCCCGGTCCTCGGTCGCGGCGACGTGCGGATCCAGATGTTCGCCGTGGACGACCTGGTGAACGCCGTGGTCACCGTCCTGCACGCCGCCGACGACGTCGCCAACGACACGTACAACCTCGCCGCCGAGGAGTTCGGCACACTGCGCGAGGACTTCCAGGCCGTCCTGGACGCCGCCGGTCACGGCCGACGCGTGGTCTCGCTGCCCGCCCGGCCCGCACTCGCCGCGCTCAGCCTGCTGGAACGCAGCCGACTCTCCCCGGTCTACGGGCGCCTGCTGCACAAGCTGATGGCCGACTCGTACGTCAGCACCGAGAAGGCCCGGGACCGGTTGGGCTTCCGGCCCAAGCTGTCCAACCAGGACGCCATCCTGCGCACCTACGAGTGGTGGCGGGCGCAACGGCAGCATCACCGACCGGCCCGGGACGGTCGGACCAGCCGCGATCCGTGGCGGCAGGGCGCCCTGGCCGCCGCGAAGATCTTCTTCTGACGGCCCGCGATGACCGCCGCCGAGACCGTGGTGGAGCCGGTCGCCCCGGTCGCCCCCGACCGGGTCGTACGCCCGCTCCTGCTGCCACGCCACCTCCTCGTCCTGGCCCGACCGGGTCACGTCGTCAAGAACCTCCTGGCCGTTCCGCTCGCCCTGGTCGACACCCCGGTCTGGACGGCGTCGTCGCTGTGGCGGTGCCTGTGGGCGATCGTCGCGTTCACGCTCGCCTCGTCGGTGATCTACGTGCTCAACGACATCGCCGACCGCCACCTGGACCGGGCGCACCCCGACAAGCAACACCGTCCGATCGCCGCCGGGCACGTCCCGGTCCCGGTCGCCTGGGCGTACGCGGTGCTGCTCGCGGTCGGACTGGTCGCGGTGACCGTCACGGGGCCGGAGATGACCTGGTGGCCGCTGATCGCCTACCTGGCACTGAGCGCCGCCTACAGCCGGTGGCTCAAGCACCTGCCGCTGCTGGACGTCTGCGTGGTCTCCACCGGCTTCGTGCTGCGCGTCCTCCAGGGGTACGCCGCCACCGAGACGGTCCCCGCCAGCCTGCTGCTGACCGCCGTGTTCAGCGGTTGCCTGGTGCTGATCCTCGGCAAGCGCCGGCACGAACTGTCCGCCCTGGGCACGCCGCACCGGCCTGCGCTGCACGGCTACAACCTGCTGCTCGCCGACCACCTGCTCGGCCTGACCACCTCCCTGGCCGGCACCACCTTCCTGCTCTACCTGCACCTGGACGCCCCGATCGCCGCCTACCCGCCGGCCGTCCTGGCCCTCGTCGTACCCCTCGGGCTGCTGGCCGCGTTCCGCTACCTCCAGGCGGTCCTGGTGCTGCGGACCGGCGGCGACCCGATCCGGATCCTGCTGCGCGACCGGACGATCGTCGGCTGTGCCGTGCTGATCGGCGTCGTGCTGGCCGTGGCACAGATCAACGCCCGCTATCCCCACCTGCTGACCTGGATGGACTGATGAGCCCTCCCCTGGTGTCGGTCATCGTGCCGAACTACAACTACGCCCGCGCGCTGCGGCTCTGCCTCGACTCCCTGCGGGCACAGACGTACCCGCGCCTGGAGATCATCGTGGTGGACGACTGCAGCACCGACGACTCGGTGGCGGTCGCCGAGGCCCACGGCGCGCGGGTCGTGCGGACGCCGAGCAACAGCGGCCCGGCCGCGGCCCGTAACCTCGGCGCGGCGGTCGCGGCGGGTGAGATCCTGTTCTTCGTCGACTCCGACGTGGCGGCCCGCCCGGACGCGGTGGCCAACGCGGTCGACCTGCTCACCACGGACCCGGAGATCGGGGCGGTGTGCGGCAACTACGATCCGGTGCCGCTGATCCGGGACAGCCTGCTGGAGGAGTACCGCTGCCTCCAGCAGTCCTACTGGCTGATCGCCGACGAGGGGCAGATCATGACGCTCTACACCGCGCTGCTGGCCGTGCCGGCCCGGGTGTTCGCCGAGATCGGCCCGTTCAACCCCCGACTGCGCGAGACCGAGAACGCCGACTACGGCATGCGGCTCGCGCAGCGCTACCGGATCCTGCTGTCGCCGAGGGTGCGGGGTGTGCACGACCACGACCACGAACTCGGTGTCCTGATCCGCAAGGTGTTCACCCGCACGGCGCTGCACATCCCGATGTACGCGAGCAAACCCGAGTTCCCCGGCGGACTGCGCAGCGGCCCCCGGGCCTGGGTCAGCATCGCCGCCCCGCTGACCCTGCTCACCCTCGTGCTCCCGGTCCTGCTCGGCCCGGCGGCACTGGTGGTGCCGCTGGCCGCGTTCGCCGCCTTCGTCGCCGGAGACCTGCCGATGTACCGCTTCGTCCGCGCCGAACGCGGCTGGGGATTCCTGGTCTACTTCGTCGCGATGCACTTCTTCCTGAACCTGGTCATCGCGGTCGCCGCAGCCTGCGGTGTGCTGGCCTGGCTGACCTCACGCCGGTTCCGTCGGCTCTACGACCGCCCGGAGGTCGCCACCCGATGAACGCCCTTCCGCTGGTCTCGGTGATCGTGCCCAACTACAACTACGCCGAGTCCCTGGACCTCTGCCTGCGCTCGGTGCTCGACCAGACCTACCCGAACATCGAGGTGCTGATGGTCGACGACTGCAGCACCGACGAGTCCGTCGCGGTGACCGAGGCACTCGGCGTACGCGTGGTCAGCACCGGCGCGAACGGTGGTTGTGGGACCGCCCGCAACGTCGGTGCCGCGCACACCCGGGGCGAGCTGATCTGCTACGTCGACTCCGACCTGGCGTTGGCGCCCGACGCGGTGGCCCACGCGGTGCGCCTCCTGCGGGACGCGCCGGATGTCGGTGCGGTCTGCGGGATCCAGGACGCCGAGCCGCTGATCCACGACACGCTCGTCTCCCGCTACCGTGGGCTCCAGTACCACTACTGGTCGATCAGTTCGGAGGGCGACGTGTCGTTCCTCTTCCCCGCCGTCTGCGTGATCCGCCGGGCCGTGTACGACGAGATCGGGCCCTTCAACCCGGCCCTGCGGCAGACCGAGGAGGTCGACTACGGCTACCGGCTGACCCGCCGGTACCGGATGCTGCTCACCTCCGAGGTACGCGGCCGACACGACCACGACCACGAGCTGCCCGGACTGCTGCGCAAGCTGTTCCACCGGGGACGGCTGCGGATTCCGCTGTACGCCCGCGCCCGGCGCTTCGGCAAGGGCTTCGAGACCGCCTCCCGGGCATGGGGCAGCCTGGCCGCGTTTCTCGCCCTGCCGGCGCTGGTCGTACCGCTGCTGTTCGGGCCGTGGGGTGCGGTGCTGCCGGCGGCCCTGCTGGCCGCGTCGCTGGCCTGCGACGCCGGGATGTACCGCTTCGTCCTGCGGCGGCACGGGCCGTTGTTCCTGCTCGGCTTCGCCGGGCTGCACTTCCTGGTCAACGTGACGATCACGGCCGGGGTGGCGACCGGCGCCGCGCAGTGGCTGCTCTCCCGGCCGTTCCGGCAGCTCTACGACGCCTCGTTCCCGATCGACGGCACCCCCCGGTGGGAATCGGCGTGACCACCGCCGCGCCGGTCGCCGCCGACACCGCGACGCCACCCGGGCGCGCG
>NZ_SISL01000342.1:0-6395 GCF_004307965.1 Verrucosispora sp. SN26_14.1
CCTGGAGGCGGCCCGCTCCGGCGAGGCCGATGGCGCCGGCGCGTACCCGGGTCGGGTCGATGCCGGCCAGTGCCGCGCGTAGGGCGGTCAGGAGCTCCCCGGCGGCGCGGGTGGCGCCGTGGCTCGTGGGGTTGCCGCCGCCGGCCCGGCCGGTGCCGAGACGGCCGCCGTCGAGGGTCACGGCGAGCGCCCGGGTGGACGTGCCGCCGACATCGAGGCCGATCACGACGGTGTCGGACATCGGCATCCAACCTCCTTGATCGATCTGCGTTCATGCTGGTCGCGGTGCCTCTGCGGGGCAAGAGGCGGATCCGGGCCCGGACAGTGCGTCAGGTAACAGTTTGAAAACTTCGCCCACGGTCTTGACACGGAGGTGGCTTCAGTAAGAACTTTTACCACTATCAGTTAACAGTCTTTTCCGAAAGGCGTCCCATGGTTGATCACGAGGCGGACACCTCCGCGGGCACCGCGGTGGCCGACGCCGACCGGGTTGACCGGCGGGGCGCCATCGGCGTCGCCTCGGGCGGGATACTCGCTCGGGTGCGCAGCGGGTCAGACGAGCTGACCGGCGCGCTGCGCCGGGTCGCCGAGCATGTCCTCAGCGACCCGGAGGCGGCGGCGCGGGCCACCATCGTCGAGCTGGCCGAGCGCAGTGGCACGTCACCGGCCACGGTCACCCGGTTCTGCCGGGCGATGGGCTTCGACGGCTACGCCGACCTGCGGTTGGGCATCGCCTCCGAGACCGGCCGGGCCCGCTCGGCCGGGTGGACCGTCGACATCGGACGCGAGATCCAGCCCAGCGACCCGCTGGACCGGGTCCTGGAACAGATCATGGCGGCAGACACCCGGGCCATGCACGACACCGCCGCGCTGCTCGACCTCGACGAGGTGGAACGGGCCGCGAACGCCATCGCCGGGGCCAGCCGGGTCAACATCTTCGGTGCCAGCGGCAGTGCCCTGGTCGGCGAGGAGATGCAGTTCAGCCTGCACCGCATCGGGGTGGCCGCCTGGGCGTGGAACGACGTGCACTCCGGGCTCGCCTCCGCCGCGCTGCTGCGCCCAGGCGACGTCGCGCTGGGCATCTCGCACAGCGGCCAGACCCGGGAGGCCATCGAGATGGTGGCCGAGGGCGGCAGCCGGGGCGCGACCACCATCGCGCTGACCGGGTTCCGTCGCTCGCCGCTGGCCGAACTGGCCGACGTCGTGCTGCTGACCGCCAGCCACGCCACCACGTTCCGTCCGGACGCGCTGTCGGCCCGGCATCCGCAGCTGGTCGTCCTCGACCTGCTCTACATCGCGGTCGCCCAGCGCACCCACGACCGCGCACACGCGGCCTTCCGGCGTACCGCCCAGGCCGTCGACGGGCACAAGGCCGCGAGGGGAGCCAGCGCATGATCAGCGCCCAGGGGTACGCGGACGCCGTCCGCCCCGTTCTCGACCGTCTCGTCGACCGGGGGCACGAACCGCTCGGCCGGGCCGCCGACCTGATCGCCGGCAGCCTGCGCGACGGTGGGGTGCTCCAGGCGTTCGGGGCCGGGCACTCCGAGGCGTTCGCGGCCGAGCTGGTGGCCCGGGCCGGCGGGCTGGTGCCCACCAACCGGCTCACCCTGCACGACCTGGTGCTGCACGGCGACGCCCCGCGCGACCTGCTCGCCGACCCGAAGCTGGAGCGCGACCCGGCCATCGCCCACCAGCTCTACGAGATCGCCGCGCCGCAGCCGCAGGACGTGTTCGTGGTGGCGTCCCAGTCCGGCATCAACGGCTCGGTGGTCGAACTGGCCCTGCTGGTCACCGGTCGCGGTCACCCGTTGATCGCGGTCACCTCGGTCGAGCACACCGGACGGGTCGCTCCGCGCCACCCGTCGGGCCGGCAGCTCGTCGATCTCGCCGACGTCGTGCTGGACAACGGCGCGCCGTACGGTGACGCACTGCTGCCGCTCGAGGGCGGCGGCGCGGTCTGTGCGGTCTCCTCGGTCACCTCGGCGCTGCTGGCGCAGCTGCTGACCGCGGAGGTCGTACGACGGTTCCACCAGGCCGGAGAGGCACCCCCTATCTACCTCTCCGCCAACGTCCCCGGTGGGGACGAGCACAACCTCGCCCTCGAGTCGCGGTACGCCGGTCGTCTCCGGCGCACCGCCTGACCCGACACCACAAGGAGAGTCAGAGATGTCCGTTTCCCCCGATCTGAACCGCCGGACCCTGCTGCGCCGCGCGGCCGCCGCGGGCCTCCTGGTGACCCCGGCCGCGGGTCTGCTCAGCGCCTGCGCGGGCAGCACGCCCAGCGAGAACACCGACAACGCCGGGGAGAAGAGCACCGACAACCCCTTCGGCGTGCAGGCTGACAGCGCCGTGAAGGTGGTCATCTTCAACGGTGGGCTCGGTGACGCCTGGGCGAAGGAAGATCAGGCGATCTTCAACGCCAAGCACCCGAACATCACCGTCAACATGAGCTCCACCCAGAAGATCAAGACCGAAGAGCAGCCCAAGATGGCGACGCAGCCGAGCGACGTCGTGATGAACTCGGGCGCCGACATGATGGACATCAGCACCCTGGTCAACGAGGGCGCCATCGAGCCGCTGGACGACCTGCTCGCCGCCCCGGCCTGGGAGGGCGGGGGCACCGTCGCCGACACCCTGCTGCCCGGCACCGTCGCCGACGGCACCTTCCAGAGCAAGTTCTACGTGGTCAACATCGCCTACACGGTCTGGGGCAACTGGTACAACTCGGCCCTGTTCGACCGGGAGGGCTGGGCCCCGCCGAAGACCTTCGACGAGTTCTTCGCGCTCGCCCCGAAGATCAAGGCCAAGGGCATGTCGCCGTACGTCTACGACGCCGTGCACGGCTACTACCCGCGCTGGGCGCTGATGGCCACGGTCTGGAAGTCGGCCGGCAAGCAGGCGGTCATCGACATCGACAACCTCAAGGAGAACGCCTGGCGGGCCGACGGCATCCTGCCTGCCCTGGAGGTGTGGGAGAAGCTGGTCAAGGACAAGCTGGTGCTCCCGGGCAAGCTCGACCACACCCAGTCGCAGCAGGCCTGGCTCGACGGCAAGGCGGCCTTCATCCAGGTCGGCACCTGGCTCAAGAACGAGATGGCGGCGACCATCCCGCCGGGCTTCGAGATGAAGATCTCCGACTACTGGGGCCTGGGTGCCACCGACAAGGCGCCCAACGACGTCTACGCCGGCGCCGGCGAGGGCATCGTGGTGCCGAGCAAGGCCCCGAACAAGGCGGCGGCCAAGGAGTTCCTGCGGGCCGTGCTCTCCAAGGCCGGTTCGGCGAAGTTCGCCGAGCTGACCAAGTCCCTCGCCTCCACCACCGGCTCCGGCGACAACGTCCAGGACTCGGCGCTGGCCAGCGCCAACGACCTGATGAAGAACGCGCCCAAGGACCTGGTCTCGATCAAGTTCTGGAACTTCTACGCGGACCTGGACAAGGAGAGCCAGAACCTCTCCCAGGAGCTGATGGCCGGCCGGCTCACCGCCGCGCAGTTCGTCGACAAGATGCAGGCCGCCGCCGACAAGGTGGCCAAGGACTCGTCCATCACCAAGCAGACCCGCGACGCGTGACACCCGCCGGACCCAACCGAACGAGGAAGTGAGAGACATGCGGCACGGTGTTGGCCGTTTCGTCACGGGTTTCCTGGCACTGCCGGTCGGCCTCTACGTCTTCTACGTGGTGTGGCCCTTCCTGCAGGCCGCCGGGTACTCGCTGACCGACTGGGGAGGCTACTCCGACAGGCAGCAGTTCGTCGGGCTGGACAACTACATCCGGTTGTTCTCCGACGAGCTGATCAGGAAGGCGTTCTGGCACAACGTCTTCTTCCTGATCACCGTGCCGCTGTTCACCATCGCGCTGGCCCTGTTCCTCGCGTTCCTGCTCAACGTGGGCGGACGCGAGGACAAGGCCGGCATCCGGGGCGTCTTCGGCTCCGGGTTCTACAAGGTGATCTTCTTCTTCCCGCAGGTGCTCTCCCTGGTCGTCATCGCGGTGATGTGGCAGCAGATCTACCGCGCCGACAGCCAGGGCCTGATCAACGGCCTCCTGATGAAGATCGGGCTGGTCAGCGAAGAAGACCCGATCACCTTCATGTACGACCCGGAGCCCTTCCTCGGCGTACCGGCGGTGTTGTGGTGGTTGTTGCTGATCGCGGTCTGGAGCGGCGCCGGTTTCTACATGGTGCTGTTCTCGGCGGCCATGCAGTCGATCCCGAAGGACGTCTACGAGGCGGCCATCCTCGACGGCGCGGGACGCTTCCACACCTTCTTCCGGATCACCCTGCCGCTGCTGCGGGACACCGTCTCGGTGGCCTGGGTCTACCTGGGCTTCATCGCCCTGGACATGTACGCCCTGGTCTTCGTGATGACGCCCAGCCAGGGCGGACCCAACCACGCCAGCGAGATCTTCGCGTCGGTGCTGAACTTCACCGCCTTCCAGAAGGGCCAGTTCGGCTACGCCTGCGCCATGGGCGTGGCGCTGGCGATCTTCACGATCCTGCTGGCCGCGCTCCAGCTCCGGATCACCCGTCGTGAGCGGATCGAGTACTGAGGAGACCTGGACGATGAGCACGGTGACCCACACCCCGGGTGGCCAGGCCGGGCCCGACCAGGCCCCGCCGCCGGGACGTACGCCGGCCGAACGCGCCGCCGTCGGTGGCGGTCGTGCCGGGGCACGGTTCTTCAACGGCTTCTCGCACCTGTTCCTCGCCGTCTGGGCGATCATGGTGTTCTACCCGCTGCTGTGGGTGGTGATGTCGGCGCTCAAGACCGACTCGGAGGTGATCCGCAAGCCGCTGTCGCTCATCCCGGAGCAGTTGCAGTGGCACAACTTCGGTAGGGCCTGGACCGAGGGGCACATCGGCGAGTTCTTCCTCAACACCGTGCTGGTGTTGACCGGCAGCGTCTTCCTCACCATGCTGCTCGGCTCGATGGCCGCCTACGTGCTCGCCCGCTACGAGTTCCCCGGCAACCGGCTGATCTACTACATGTTCCTGTCCGGTCTGACCCTGCCGATCTACCTCGCCGCGGTGCCGCTGTTCAAGGGCGTCTACAACACCGGTGTGGCGCTGCCGTTCCTCGGCCCGAACAAGCACCTGATGCTGATCCTGGTCTACGTGGCGTGGTCGCTGGCGTTCACCGTCTTCTTCATGCACTCGTTCTTCCGGACGCTGCCCAACGCGATCGCGGAGGCGGGCATGGTCGACGGGGCCTCGCACAGCCGGCTCTTCTTCAGCGTGATGCTGCCGATGGCCAAGCCCGGCCTGATCAGCATCGGCATCTTCAACGTGCTCGGCCAGTGGAACCAGTGGTACCTGCCGACCCTGCTCATGCAGTCGGTGGCCGGCGAGCCGAAGAACCAGGTCATCTCCCAGGGGCTGATCGAGCTGTCGGTCAACCAGGGCTACCGCTCCGACTGGTCCGGCCTGTTCGCCGGGGTGACGATGGCGATGCTGCCGGTGCTCATCGTCTATATCGTCTTCCAGCGCCAGGTGCAGTCCGGCCTCACCGCCGGCGTCAGCAAGTAGCGCACACCGTCCGCCCCCGGCCCACCGGTCGGGGGCGGACTTGACCTCGACGTCGGTTGAGGTTGCACGATTCTCGCTCGGTCTACCGAGGGAGCAACCGTGATCGACCCCGCCGCCAGCATCCGGATCGCCCGACCGTCCCGTGACCTCGCGGTCGCGGAGCACTTCTATCGCGACGGGCTCGGCCTGCACGTGCTCTGGCGAGGGCAGGGCGGTCCCGGCGAGCACGACCTGATCATGCTGGGCTGGCCGGAAGCCTCCTGGCACCTGGAACTGGTCGGCGGCCCGCACCTGGCGGTCCGACCGACACCGAGCCCCGAGGACCTGCTCGTGATCTACCTCGGCGAAGCTCCCGACGAGAAGCTCGTCCCCCGACTCGAATCCGCCGGTGGTCGCCGGGTCTCCCAGGGCGCCTACTGGGACCGGTGGGGGATCACCGTCGAGGATCCGGACGGCTACCGCCTCGTGCTGTCCCACCGCTCGTGGTCGAACGCCGACTGACTCTGCTCCTGCCCGCGGGGGTGTCGTACCCGGGCGGAAGAATGCTGTTCGTGCTGGTGGCGGTGGTGCCCGACGAGCGGGGCGGGGGAGTGCTGCAACCCCTCGACCCGGCGGGCGCCGCCGTGGGGCAGCCGGAGCCGACCGCCGACCTGGCCGCCGCGGTGGCCGCCCGGGAGCGGGCCGACTCGCCGCGCTGGGTCTGGGCCTGCGGCACCACCCTTTATCCGGCGCTGCTGCGGGCCGGTGTCCGCGTCGCTCGCTGCCACGACGTGGAGCTGACCGAGGCGTTGCTGCTCGGCTACGCCGGCCGCTTCGGTGAGCCCCGCGCGTTGGCGGCGGCGTGGGCGCGGTTGACCGGAGCGCCGGTGC
>NZ_SISL01000343.1:0-6370 GCF_004307965.1 Verrucosispora sp. SN26_14.1
CGGCTGCTGGCCGAGGTGGGCGGCCCGCTGCTCGCCGCCGGGGTGGCCTCCCCCGGGGTGATCCGGGCCGACGGCATCGAGCTGGCGCCGAACGTTCCCGGCTGGGAGAGCCTGCGGCTGGCCGACGCGGTGCGGGAGACGCTCGACGTCACCGAGGTGGCGGTGGACAACGACCTCAACGCCGCCGCCCTGGCCGAACTGCGGCTCGGCGCGCTGCGCGACGCCGACCCGGGCCTCGTGCTGGGGCTGGGCACCGGAGTGGCCGCGGCGATCACCGTCGGCGGCACGGTGGTCTCCGGCCACCGGGGTGCCGCCGGTGAGATCGGGTACGCGGTCTCCGGCGGCCCGTGGCCGGGCACCATGCTGGAGTTGGACTTCTCCGGTCGGGCCCTGGACGTGGTCGCCGCCGAACTGGGTCTCTCCGGCGGCGCGGCGGCCCTCGCCGGTGCGGCCGAACGACCGGGGTCGGAGCGGCAGGCGTTGATCGCCCGGCTCGACGAGTTGGCCCGGCACCTGGTCACGTGTTGTCTGCTGCTGGACCCGCAGCGGGTGGTGCTGGTCGGTGGGGTGGCCGGCAGCGCCCTGATCCGGGAGCTGCTGGTCGACCGGCTCACCGAGGTGCTGCCGCATCGGCCGGAGGTGGTACTGTCCCGGTTCGCCGACGACGCCGCCCTGCTGGGCGCGGTCACGCTCGCCCGGGAGGCGGTCGTGGTCACCGGCTGACCGCCGGGACGACACCCGCTACCGGATGGCGCCGCGCCACGACCACAGGTTAGCCTCACCTAACTTGTGGAGAGTGAGGCGAGATGGCAGAGCCGACGGCGGGGGTCCGCCGCACCGACCGACGGCGGGTGAGGTGACCGTGCGAGTCAGCCCGACCGGCCGGTTGTTCGGCGAGATGTTCTGGCGGCAGCGCCGGGACACCGCGCTCTGCACCGCCTTCTGGTCGCTGCACCAGGTGTGCGAGGCACTGGTCCCGGTGGCCATCGGCCTGGTCATCGACCAGGCGGTGAGCACCGGGTCGACCTCGGCGATGCTCTGGTCCGTCCTGGGGATCTTCGCGTTGTTCACCGCGTTGACCATGGGGTGGCGGTCCGGCTTCTGGTTCCTGTCGAAGGCGGTGACCGAGGAGTCACACGTGCTGCGGATGCGCGTGGTCCGGCGACTGCTGGGCGGGCAGGGCATCCGCACCGGCCGGCAGAGCGGAGAGCTGCTCTCCATCGCCACCACCGACACCCAGGCCGCCGCCGACTCACTGGAGCTGGGCAGCCGGGTGATCTCCGCGCTGCTCGGGCTGGTCGTCTCCACGATCGTCCTGCTGCGGATCGACTGGACCCTTGGCCTCGGGCTGGTGATCGGCATCCCGGTGCTGGTGCTCGCCCTGCACGCGCTCGGGCCGCTCGTGGAACGCCACACCTCGGCGCAGCAGCAGGCCATCGGCCGGGCCGCCGCGACCGCGTCGGACCTGCTGCGGGGGCTCCGCCCGCTGCGCGGGTTCGGCGGCGTCGACGAGGCGTCACGGCGTTACCGCACCGCCAGCCGCACCTCGCTGCGCGCCAACGTCGGCGCGGTCAAGGCCGGTGCCGCGTTCGTCGGGGTGTCGACGTTCACCACCGGCCTGCTGATCACCATCGTGGCCGCCCTGGCCGGCTGGTTCGCCCTGGAGGGGCGGATCACGGTCGGGCAGCTCATCACCATCGTGGGCCTGGCCGCGTTCATCACCGACCCGGTGCTCAACCTGGCCGACTGCGTCTTCCGGCTGGCCACCGCGCGGGCCAGCGCGGCCCGGGTGGCCGAGGTGCTGGCCGCGCCCGAGCGCGCCACCTCCGGCGTACGGGAGGCGCAGCCCGGTCCGCTGGTCCTCGCCGAGGTGCACACCTCGGGCCTGGACGGTGCCAGTCTCGAGGTGCGCCCCGGGGAGGTGCTCGGGGTCGTCACCGGGCAGACCACCACCGCCGACGACGTCACCGACCTGTTGGCCGGGGCACGGGCACCGGAGCGGGGCGAGGTGACCCTGGCCGGGTCACCGGTCGGTGACCTCGACGTCGCCTCGCTGCGGCAGGTCGTGCTCGTCGAGCCGCACGCGGTCGACCTGTTCGGCGGCACCCTGCGCGAGGTGCTGCAGAGCGGGGACGACCGGGACGACGCGGCGCTGCGGCAGAGCATGGCGGCGGCCTCCGTCGACGACCTGCTCGCCGAGGGCGGCACCGGGCTGGACCGCGAACTGCTCGACCACGGACTGAACCTCTCCGGCGGGCAACGGCAGCGGATCGCCCTGGCCCGGGCGCTGCTCGCCGACCGGCCGGTCACCGTGTTCCGCGACCCGACGACGGCGGTCGACGCGGTCACCGAGCACGCCATCGCCGAGGGCATTCGCTCCCGTCGGGCCGGGGACGACCGGGCCACCGTGCTGGTCACCACCAGCGCTCCCCTGCTCGACCGGTGCGACCGTGTCGTCTTCCTCGACGCCGGGCGGGTGGCCGCCGTCGGATCGCACCGGGACCTGCTCACCCAGTCCGCGTACGCCGAGGTGGTCCTGCGATGAGCGCGACGACGATGCTGCCGGTCGCCTCCGGCCGGGAGACCCTGGCCACGTTCTGGCGCAACCTGCGCCGCTATCCGCTGCTGGCCTGGACGTCGGTCCTGACGTCCGTGGCGGCCAGCGCCGCGGCCGTGGTGGTGCCGATCCTGCTCGGTCGGCTGGTCGACCTGGTCGTCGCGGGCGGCACCGGCGAGGCGCTGCTGGTGATCTCGGCCTGGATCCTCGGCATCGGTCTGCTGGCCGCCGTGCTGACCGGCGTGTCCCGGTGGCTGGTCACCGAGTGGGGCATGCGGGCCTGCGCCGACCTGCGGGAGGAGGTGCTCGACCGGGCCCTGCGGATGGACTCGGCCCGGTTGGAGAGCGCCGGCTCCGGCGACGTCGCCGCCCGGGTCACCGACGACGTGGAACAGGTCACCGACTCGGTCCGGCTGGCCGCCGGGATCTTCACCGCCCTGGTCACCGTCGTCATCACCTTCGCCGGTTTCGCCACCCTGGACTGGCGGATCGCGCTCGCGTTCCTGGTCGTCTTCCCGGTGCACGTGCTGAGCCTGCGCCGGTTCGTGCCCCAGGCGAAGCGGCTCTACGCCGCCGAGCGCGAGGCGGCGGCGGAACGGACGCAGAGCCTGCTGACCACCTTCACCGGCGCCCGGACGGTGCACGCCTACGGCATGGCGCAGCGGCAGGGCCAGCGGGTGGACGGGGCGTCGCGCAAGGCGGTCACCGCGCGCCTGCGGGCGGTACGCGGGTTCCTGTGGTTCGCGAACATGATGAACTACGCGGAGGCGATCGGCCTCACCGCCGTCCTGCTGACCGGCTTCCTGCTGGTCCGCGCGGGCGAGAGCAGCGTGGGTGACGTCACCGCCGCCGCGCTGCTGTTCCACCGGCTCTTCGGCCCGCTCGGCATGCTCCTGATCTCGTTCAACGACGTCCAGTCGGCCGGTGCCGCGCTCGCCCGGCTGGTCGGCATCACCGGACTCGACGTGCCGGAGTCGCGCCCGCGTGCCGGTGACCGGCCGGCGGGCGGGATCGGCGCCAAGTCGATCGGGCACCGCTACCCCGGCGGCCCCACCGTGGTGCACGACGTCTCGGTGGAGATCGCGGAGGGCGAGTCGCTGGCGGTGGTCGGCGAGAGCGGTGCCGGCAAGACGACGCTGGCGGCCATCCTCGGCGGGGTGTTCCCGGCCGCCGAGGGTGAGGTGCTGCTCGGCGGGCGACCGATCGCCGACCTGGATCCGGTGGAGCTGCGCCGCACCGTCGGCGTCGTCACCCAGGAGGTGCACGTCTTCGCCGGCACCCTCGCCGACGACCTGCGACTGGCGGTGCCGCACGCCGACGAGGAGCAGATGTGGGACGCGCTGCGGCTGGTCGGTGCCGACCAGTGGGTCGCCGCGCTGCCGGAGGGGCTGCACACCCGGGTCGGCGAGGGCGAGCACCCGGTCACCCCGGGGCAGGCGCAACAGGTGGCGCTGGCCCGGGTCGCCCTGCTCGACCCGCCGATCGTGGTGCTCGACGAGGCGAGTGCCGAGGCCGGCAGTGCCGGTGCCCGGCAACTGGAGCTGGCCAGTGCCGCGCTGGTGCGCGGACGCACCGCCGTGGTGGTCGCGCACCGCCTGACGCAGGCGCAGAGCTGCGACCGGATCGCGGTGATGGCGCACGGACGGATCGTCGAGCTGGGCACCCCGGCGGAACTCGTCGCCGCGGGCGGCCGGTACGCCGAACTCTGGGCCGCCTGGCAGCGCTGACCGTACGCCGGGCGGCGGGCAGGCAGCGCCGTCCGGACCGCCTGCCGCCGGTCAGGGCCGTCCGCGCCACCGGTCAGGGCCGTCCGACGGGGGTCAGTCGGCGGTCGGCTCCGCCCGGCCGGCCCAGCGGCCGCGTACGTGACCGATGTGCACGCGCATCAGCCGTTCCAGTCCGGCCCGGTCGCCCGCCTCGATCAGGTCGAGCATCTCGACGTGCTCGCGGGCGGAGGGCACCAGTTCCCCGGTCTCGGCGAGCCGGGTCAGCCCGAACAGCCGCGACCTCGCCCGCAGCTCACCGACGAGCGAGACCAGGTGACTGTTGCCGGCCAGCGCGAGCAGTTCCAGGTGGAAGCGGCGGTCGTGCTCGATGTACGCGATCAGGTCCCTGCGTTCGGCCACCTCGACGATCCGGTGGGCGATCGGCCGCAGGCGCGCGACGTCCTCGGCGGTGGCCACACCGATCACCCGGACGGTGGTCGGCACCTCGATCAGCTGGCGGATCTCGGTCAGGTTGTCGAGCTCCCGATCGGACAGTTCGGTGACCCGGAAGCCCTTGTTCCGCACGGTCTCGACCAGGCCCTCCTTGACCAGGTCGAGCATCGCCTCGCGGACCGGGGTGGCGGAGACGCCGAGTCGGGCGGCGAGCGTCGGCGCCGAGTAGACCTCGCCGGGGCGCATCTGGCCGGCCACCAGCGCGGCCCGCAGGGCGTGCGCGACCTGTCCCCGCAGGCTCGGTCGCGCCCCCAGGGACGGCAGTTCCAAGGCGTCAGTCACCACCACGTCTCCTTCCCGCCGCATGGTAGGCGACGCCACGGCGGCGGGTCCCGGGACACCCGGCGCGGCTCAGCCTCCGGCGGGTGCGACGGTCACCGTGTGCAGGGCGGTGTAGAAGTCCTGCGCCGCCTTGCCCTGTTCGCGAGGTCCGTAGCTGGAGGCGCGCTCGCCGCCGAAGGGCAGGTGGAAGTCCACTCCGGCGGTCGGCGCGTTGACCTTGATCTGTCCGGCCGCCAGCCCGTCGGCGAAGCGCAGCGCGGCGTCCAGGTCGGCGGTGAAGACCGAGGCGGCGAGCCCGTACCGGACGTCGTTGGCGGTGGCCAGCGCCGCGTCGACGTCGTCCACCCGGCTCAGTGTGCAGATCGGACCGAACACCTCCGCGCGCTGGAGCAGGTGGTCGGCGGGGACGTCGGCCAGCAGCGTGGGGGCGACGAACCAGCCCGCTTCCCGGGGCGTACGGGCACCGGTGAGCAGCCGCGCACCGGCGGCGACGGCACTCTGTGCGGCGTCCCGCACCCGGGTCCGGGCGGCCTCGTCGATCACCGGCCCCACCACGGTCTCCGGTGCGGCGGGATCGCCGCAGGCCAACGCCGCCACGGCGGTCACCAGCGCGTCGGTGAACGCGGTCGGGTCACCCACCACGATGACGCGCTTGGTGGCGGTGCACTTCTGGCCGGCGTACCCGAACGCGGCGTAGGCGACCTGCCGGGCGGCGGACTCGACGTCGGCGTCCGGCAGGATCACCGCGGGGCTGAGCCCGCCCATTTCGCACTGCACCGGCACGCCCCGCGCCACGGCGGTCGCGCCGACGCCGGCGCCCACCTCGGCGGAGCCGGTGAACGACACGACGTCACCGGCGTCCACCACCGCCCGGCCCGTCTCGGCGTCACCCGGCAGCACCGTCAGCAGCCCGTCGGGCAGGTACGGCGTGACCAGCTCCGCCAGGCGCACCGCGCAGGCCGTCGCCTGCGGTGCCGGCTTGAGCAGGACGGCGTTACCGAAGGCCAGCGCCGGGGCCGCCTTCCACATCGGGATGGCCAGCGGGAAATTCCACGGCGTGACCAGGCCGGCGACGCCACGCGGTCGGCGACGGGTGTACGCCAGGCCCCGACCGCCGCTGGGGTCGTGCACCGCACCGGTCGGGTCGTAGACCTGCTGGGCGTAGTACCGCAGCAGCGCGACCGTCCGGGCCGCCTCACCGCGCGCCTCCGTGATCGGCTTGCCCACCTCCCGCACGACCAGGTCGACCAGTTCGGCGGTGGCGTCGGCGACCGCGGCGGCGGCGGCGTGCAGCGCCCCGGACCGCTCGGCG
>NZ_SISL01000344.1:0-6352 GCF_004307965.1 Verrucosispora sp. SN26_14.1
AGAAGAGACAGCCGCCGCCGCGACGACCGCCGGCAGGTTGACCGTGCCGGGCGTACGCCCCGACTCGTGCTCGTCCGACGGCCACGGCGACTCCCAGCGGGTGCCCTTGCGGACCACCAGCAGCCCGACGCCCGGCGGACCGCCCCACTTGCGGGCACTCGCGGTCAACACCGACCAGCCGGCCGGCACCGGTACCCGCCCCACGACCTGGGCGGCGTCGACGTACAACGGCACCCCGGCCTCGGCGCAGGCCGCTGCCGCCTCCTCGACCGGCTGCACGGTGCCCACCTCGTGACTGGCGGCGATCAGCGCGGCCAGCGCCACCTCGGGCCGTGCCACCGCCGCCGACCAGGCCACCGGGTCCAGCCGGCCGGAGCGGTCGACCGGCACCTCGCTCGCGGTACCGCCCCGCGCCACGTGCTGCCCGGCCGCGTGCAGCACCGCCGAGTGCTCGATCGCCGAGTGCACCAGCCCCGCCCCGACACGTCGACGACCGGCCAGGCCGCCCAGCACGGCCGCGTGCGCCGCGCTCGTACCGCTGGGGGTGAAGGAGAGTTCGTCGGGGCGTACGCCGAGGGTGTCCGCCGCCGCCTCGCGGGCGGCGTCGAGCAGCTGGCGGGCGCGGCGGGCCTGGGTGTAGAGCCGATCCGGGTCGGCCCAACCGTCGTCGAGGGCGGCCAGCAGCGCCTGCCGGGCGACCGGATGCAGCGGCGCGGCGGTGGCCGCGTCCAGGTAGACCGGGGAAGGAATCACGTCTGCCCACGCTATCGCCTCGGTCGACGCAAGATCCCCCGTCCAGGGCGGAGAGTGACCCCAACCGGGTCGAGCCCGTCATGGTCGAGTAATCTGCGACCGTCGGTGACGCCTTTGCCGCTGGTGTGGTGGTTCCGCTCGGCGGAGCCGGCCCGACCGAGAAAGCACCGCGGCGCGCTAGGGAGGCAGGACCAGGTGGTCGCAAGGAGTTCGGAGGTACGGCCGACGGCCGTACGGCGCAGCGCATCCCCAGGAGCCGTCGGGCGTCGGGGGCGTCGCGCCGGGCGTCTTGCCGGGCTCGGCTTCGGTGGGGCGGCGCTGCTGGTCCTGCTCACGGGTTGTGACGTCGGTGCGGCGTTCGGCGGCTTCGGCTGGCCCCAGGGCGGCATCACGCCGGAATCCCGGCGGATGTACGACCTGTGGATCGCCTCGTGCATCGCCGCGCTGGTGGTCGGTGTCTTCGTCTGGGGCCTGATCTTCTGGTGCGTGGTGCGCTACCGCAAGCGCGGCAACGAACTGCCCGTGCAGACCCGCTACAACCTGCCGATGGAGTTCCTCTACACCATCGCGCCGGTGCTGGTCGTGGCCGTGCTCTTCTACTACACCGCGGTCGTGCAGACCGACGTGGTGAAGACCACGAACAACCCCGACGTCACCGTCGAGGTGGTCGCCTTCAAGTGGAACTGGCAGTTCAACTACCGCGACGGCCAGGGTGTGGACGCCGAGACCACCGCCTCGGTGCTGGGCACCAGCGAGGTCATCCCGATCCTGGTGCTGCCGAGCAACCGGTCCATCCGGTTCGAGGAGACCAGCCGCGACGTCATCCACTCCTTCTGGGTGCCGGAGATGCTGTTCAAGCGGGACGTGATGCCGGGCAGCATCCGTAACGTCTTCGAGGTCTCCTCACTGGAGTCCGAGGGCGCGTACGTGGGCCGCTGCGCCGAGCTGTGCGGCAGCTACCACGCCTTCATGAACTTCGAGCTGCGGGTCGTCTCGCCGGAGAACTTCGACCGGTTCCTCGCCGCCAAGCAGGACGGGGCTTCGACCCAGGACGCGCTGACCGCCATCGGCGAGGAGCCGTACGCGATCACCACGAAGCCGTTCGAGACGCGCCGTACCCAGGACAACTTCAACCAGGCCAACACCACGGCCGGCGCGGGAAGCTGAGGTAACGCCGGATGAAGACCGAGTGGCGCATCTTCCTCATCATCGCCGCGTTCCTGCTCTTCGCGACCGCCCTCTACGGCGGCTGGACGTTCGCCGACTCGGGCGGTCGGGTCGAGTGGATCGGCACCGTGGCCCTGCTGCTGTCGTTCCTGCTCTGCTCGATGTGCGGCGGCTTCTTCTGGTTCGTCTCCCGCCGGATCGACCTGCGTCCCGAGGACCGTCCCGACGGTGAGATCGCCGACGGCGCGGGCGAGATCGGCTTCTTCAGCCCCGGCAGCTACTGGCCGTTCGGGCTGGCCCTGGCCGCCGCCATCGCCGGCCTCGGCCTGGTGTTCTGGCAGCTCTGGCTGCTGGTCGCCGGCATGCTCGCAGTGGTCCTCGCCACCTGCGGCCTGCTGTTCGAGTACTACAGCGGCACCCGGCGCACCGCCGAGCACTGACCGGCACAGCGACCTGGTGAAAGCCCGCCTCCCTCAGGGAGGCGGGCTTTCCCGTGTCCGTGTCCGGGGTCGGCCACGTCGGGCGGGGTGACGTGGGTGGGGGTGTCAGGCGGCGTGGCGTGGGTGCAGCGCCCGGCGGGCGGGCGGCGTGGCCCGCGAGAGCGAGGCGTAGGGGGCGACGAAGATCGCCGTGCCGCATCCGGTGCAGAGGAGTTCGGGACAGTCGGGGCCGTGACCATCGGCACAGGGCGGCATCTCGAAGGCCCGCATGCCGTCGCAGGTCTCACAGTGCAGCTCACGTACCAACATGGGGCGTCTCCTCCCGCGCGTGCCGGCCGGCGGTCGTGTGGGGAACTACTCGACTGTAGTTTTCCACGGCCGTCCGACGTTTCCGCACTCGGCCGACCGGCCTGGACGGGGTCGGGTCAGGCGGTGGCGACCTCGATCCAGCGGTCGAGCGTACGGGCGGCGTCGCCGGAGTCGATCGACTCGGCGGCCCGGTCCAGGCCGGCGCGCAGGGCGTCGGTCAGGTCGCCGTCCAGCGGACCCTGGGTGGCCAGGGCGGCGGCGGCGTTGACCAGCACGGCGTCGCGTACCGGCCCGGGTTCGCCGGCGAGCAGCCGACGGGCCACGTCGGCGTTGTAGGCGGCGTCACCGCCGCGCAGGTCGCTGAGGGTGGCCCGGGGTACCCCGAGCTCCGTGGCGTCCACCACGGTCTCCCTGACGGTGCCGTTCTGCGCGATCCAGAAGCGGGTGGGTGCGGCGGTGGTGAACTCGTCGAGGCCGTCCTCGCCGCGCATCACGATCACCGAGTCGCCCCGGGCGGCGAAGACGGCGGCCATCACCGGTGCCATGGACGAGTCGAAGCAGCCGACCGCACCGGCGCGGGGACGGGCCGGGTTGGTGAGCGGGCCGAGGAAGTTGAAGGCGGTGGGTACGCCCAACTCGCGGCGTACCGGGCCGGCGTGCCGCATGCCGGGGTGGAAGCGGGCGGCGAAGCAGAAGCCGATACCGGCCTGCTCGACGCAGCGGGCCACCCCCTCCGGACCGAGGTCCAGCGGGATGCCGAGGAACTCCAGCAGGTCCGCGGTGCCGCAGGAGGAGGAGGCGGCCCGGTTGCCGTGCTTGACGACGCGGACGCCCGTTCCGGCGACCACCAGGGCGGTCATCGTGGAGATGTTCACGGTGTGCGCCAGGTCGCCACCGGTGCCGACCACGTCCAGCGCGGTGGCGCGTACCTCCTCGGGCAGCTCGACCGGGACGGCCTCGCCGAGCATCGCCTCCACCAGCCCGGTCACCTCGGCCGGTGTCTCGCCCTTGGCGCGCAGCGCCACGGCGAAACCGGCGATCTGGGCCGGCGCCGCCGAGCCGGACATGATCTCGCCCATCGCCCAGGCGGTGTCGGCGGCGGAGAGTTCCTCGCCGCGCAGCAGCGCGGTGAGCAGGTGTGGCCAGGTCCGATCGCCCATGACGGGCCTCCCGAGCAGACGAGTGCGGGTGGGACGGGACCGGCGCCGGCTCGCCCGGCGCCGTGGCGGTGCCGGAGTCGGGCGTGCGTCAGGCGGGGGCGTGCGTCCGCAGGACCTCGGCCACCGTGGCGGCGGTGGTCACCGGGTCGAGCGGGTGGACCAGGGTGGCGTCGACCTCGGCGTACGCGGCCAGCCAGCGGTCGGCGGCACGGGCGATCACCACGCAGGTCGGCGGGGAGTTCTCGTAGTCGTCCTTGATCTGCCGGGCGATGCCGAGACCGCCACCGGGGCTGGCCTCACCGTCGAGCAGCATCAGGTCGATCTCGAAGTCGTCGACCACGCGGACGCACTCGGCGTAGGTGGACGCCTCGACGAACTCGACGCGCAGGTCGGACGCCGGGCGGGTGCCCACGGCGAGCCGCATCCTGTCCCGCACCTGCGGGTCGTCGCTGTAGAGCAGGACGGTGCACAGACGCTCACTCATGCCGACACTCCGCTTCGCTCCGTGCCGTCCGCTGGCACCACCGCACCGAGTCCGATGACTCGCTCGCGCTCGCTCATGGTCAGACTTGCTCCCACCTCGTAGCTGCGCCGCCGATCGTACCGGTCGTGCCGACCTCCGGGACACGCCGCCCCGCGCGCCCCGCCGCCCGGCTCAGGTGGGGGAGCCGGCGGCGGTCTCCGCCGCACGTTGGCGGGCCTCCTGGCGGTCCAGTTCGCGGTCGACCCGGCGGGCCTCCCGTTCGGCCGAGCGCATCCACTGCACCACCAGGACGCCGAGCATCGTCACGCTGACGAACTCGCCGCCGGCCCAGAGGATGCCTCCGGCGAGCACCTGGTCGTCCCACGGGTCGGCCCAGGCCAGTCCGAGCGAGGGGTACCAGTCGCCACCGAACAGGGTGCTGCTCTGCATGACGGTCAGTCCGAGCACGGTGTGGAACGGCACCGACAGCAGCATCAGCAGGGCCCGGCCCGGGTACGGCCAGCGTCCGGGCAGCGGGTCCAGGCCGACCAGCGGCCAGAAGAAGAGGCAGCCGGTCATGATGAAGTGCGCGTGCACCACCTCGTGCGCCCAGACGTTCTCCAGGGTGTAGCGGTACAGGTCGGTGAAGTACAGCGCGAACGGGTTCACCACGAAGATGGCGAACGCCACCAGCGGGAACGTCCAGATCCGCACGACCCTGCTGTGCAGCACCGCCAGGAGGCGCTTGCGGGGGCGGGTCGGCAGCGTACGCAGGGCCAGCGTCACCGGCGCGCCCAGCGCCAGGAAGATCGGCGCGATCATGGAGAGCACCATGTGCTGCACCATGTGCACCGACAGCAGCGTGGTGTCGTACGCGTGCAGTCCGCTGACCGTGACCGAGGCGATGCCGCCCAGGCCGGGCCCGAGGAAGAAGACCGTCCGGGCGATCGGCCAGCGGTCCCCGCGCAGCCGCAGCCGGTGCACTCCGTAGAGGTAGAGGGCGGCGGCGACGACCAGGACGACGGCGAGCCAGTTGTCCAGCCTGGCCTCGGTGACCACGGCGGTGATCTGGAAGGGCGGCGGGCCGGCGTCGGCCGCGAGCCACCCGGCGCCACCCGTCACCGGGGCCGTCGCCGGGCTGATCGCGCCCGCCGTCAGCTGCGGCGCGGCCGATACGGCCAGCGTGATCGGGTCGGTTTCCAGCACGCCAATCAGCCTAGGTCAGGCGAACCGGACGGTACCGATCGGGCCACTCGGACCACGGGTTTCACCCCCCGCTGATCGCCGGCCGTGGTCAACGGCAATAATGACCGCGTGACTGCGGCCCCAGCCATTGACAAGAGCCGGATCCACTCTCTGACGCGGCCCAACATGGTCAGCGTCGGGACGATCGTCTGGCTCTCCAGCGAGCTCATGTTCTTCGCGGCGCTGTTCGCCATGTACTTCTCCATCCGCGCGGCGGCGCCGGAGCAGTGGGCGATGCACACCGAGGTCCTGAACATCCCGTACGCGACGACGTTCACGACGATCCTGGTGCTGTCCTCGGTGACCTGCCAGATCGGCGTGTTCGCCGCCGAGCGGGGTGACGTGCACGCGCTGCGGCGCTGGTTCACGATCACCTTCGTGATGGGCCTGATCTTCCTGCTCGGCCAGCTCAACGAGTACCGGGAGCTGGTCCACCACGGCATCAAGATCAACGCGGACGGCTACGGGTCGATGTTCTACCTGACCACCGGCTTCCACGGCCTGCACGTGGCGGGAGGTCTGGTCGCCTTCGTGATCTTTATGATCCGCACCACCATGGGCCGGTTCACGCCGGCCCAGGCCACCTCGGCGATCGTCGTGTCGTACTACTGGCACTTCGTCGACGTGGTCTGGATCGGGCTCTACGCCATGATCTACTGGCTTCAGTGATCTTGGCGTGTCTCGCGCCGTGCCGTTGCTCCACCCCCTGAGACAAGGTCCAACCGGTTAAGGACACAGGTCATGACTTCTGACAACGACCGCCGACGCGGCCTGCTCGCGCGGCTGCGCGGGCGGCCCGTGGCGCCCAGCAGGGG
>NZ_SISL01000345.1:0-6313 GCF_004307965.1 Verrucosispora sp. SN26_14.1
ACGCAGCACGGTCCAGGCGCCCTGCCGGGTCAGCGGGCCGCCCCGGGCGTTCAGGAACACCCTCGGGGTGCCCCGGCCGGCGGTGACCAGTCCGGGCCGGGCGCGGACCAGGTAGGCGCCGAGCGCCCGCAGCGCGTGCCCGCCGACCGGCACCAGTCGGCTGCGACCGCCCTTGCCGTGCAGCAGCACCACCCCGTCGTCGAGGTCCACGTCGTCCACGGCCGCGCCGATGGCCTCGGAGATGCGGGCGCCGGTGCCGTACAGGAACTCCAGCAGCGCCCGGTCGCGCAGCGCCAGCGGCGCCTGCTCCCCCGCCGCGTCCACTGGGCCGGCGGTCTCCAGCAGCCGGACCACCGCGTCGACGGGCAGCGCGCGGGGCAGTCGGCGCGGTGGGGTGGGTGGGCGTACGTCACGGCTCGGGTCGGCGCCGACCAGGCCCTCACGCAGCGCGAAGCGGTGCAGACCACGCACGGCGCTGGCGGCGCGGGCGGCCGAGGAGACGGCCAGCGGCGGGCGGCCGTCGTCACCGGTGCGCAGTCGGGCCAGGTGCCGTTCGATCTCGCCGGCCGAGACCCCGGCGAGGTCGTCCACCCCGGCGGCGGCCAGCGAGTCGAGGTAGCGGTCCAGGTCGCGGCGGTACGAGGTGAGGGTGTTCACCGCCAGTCCACGTTCGACGGTGAGGTGGTCGAGGTAGCCGCGCAGCGCACGACGCAGGGCCGGCGCCGGTTCGGGGCCGGCCCGTTCGTCGGTCGCCGTGCTCAGCGCTTCCCCCTCAGCCCAGCGCCTCGGTGAGCGCGAGGGTGGGCAGGCCGTGCGCCTCGGCCACCGGGCCGTAGACGACCTGGCCGGCGTGGGTGTTCAGGCCCAGGGCCAGTGCCGGGTCGCGCCGCGACGCCTCCCGCCAGCCGTGGTTGGCCAGTTCGAGGGCGTACGGCAGGGTGACGTTGGTGAGCGCGTAGGTGCTGGTGTTCGGCACCGCGCCGGGCATGTTCGCCACGCAGTAGAAGATCGACTCGTGCACCCGGTAGACCGGTTCGTCGTGCGTGGTCGGCCGCGAGTCCTCGAAGCAGCCACCCTGGTCGATGGCGATGTCGACGAGCACGCTGCCGGGCTTCATCCGGGACACCAGCTCGTTGGAGATCAGCTTCGGTGCCTTGGCGCCGGGCACCAGCACCGCGCCGATGACCAGGTCCGCGTCGAGCACGGCCCGTTCGATCTCGTACGCGTTGGAGGCGACGGTCTGCAGGTGTCCCCGGTAGATGGCGTCGGCCTGCCGCAACCGGCCGACGTTCTTGTCCAGCAGCAGCACCTCGGACTGCAGGCCCAGCGCGATCGCGGCGGCGTTCATGCCGGAGACCCCGGCACCGATGACCACGGTCTTCGCCGCGTACACGCCCGAGACGCCACCGGGCAGCACGCCCCGGCCGCCTCCGGTACGCATCAGATGGAAGGCGCCGACCTGCGGGGCGAGTCGGCCGGCCACCTCGGACATCGGGGCGAGCAGCGGCAGGGAGCGGTCCGGCAGCTCGACCGTCTCGTACGCGATGCCAGTGACCCTGCGGTCGAGCAGCGCCTGGGTGCAGTCGCGCGAGGCGGCCAGGTGCAGGTAGGTGAAGAGGACCTGCCCCTCGCGCATCCGGTGGTACTCCTCGGCGACCGGCTCCTTGACCTTGAGCACCATGTCGGCGGCGTCCCACACCTCGTCGGCGGTGTCCAGGATCTTGGCGCCGGCCGCGGTGAACTCCTCGTCGGTGATGCTGGAGCCGACCCCGGCACCGGCCTCGACGAAGACCTGGTGACCGCCGCGGGTGAACTCGTTGACGCCCGCGGGCGTGATCGCCACCCGGTACTCGTGGTTCTTGACCTCGCGGGGGATGCCGACCTTCACGATGCAGACACCTCTCTCCGGGGACGGCTCCCCCGACTGGGCGGTGCCGCGGCGGCCCCTTTGCCGCGACGGTCGACCGGTCCCGTGGGCGGCAGTTTAGGCGTACCGGCGCGTCGCGGGAGCGTGCACCATGACATCCGGTGGCCGCGAACCCTGACGATGTGTCAGGTGTACGGGCAGCCCACCGGCCGGGTCCACCTCAGCCGACAGGACAGTATTGGTCGACATCGTCCCACGTGGTGCCTACCGGTGCGGACAGCGTCGGTGTGGATCACTATCGTGTCGCCTCATGACTATTCCCCCCTATCAGCCCGGGTACCCCCAGGGCGTTTCCGACAAGAGCAAGGTCATCGCCGGTGTCCTGCAGATCCTGCTGGGCGGCTTCGGCGTCGGCCGGTTCTACATGGGTGACACCAAGACCGGCGTCATCCAGCTCGTCGTCACGCTGGTGACCTGCGGTATCGGCAGCCTCTGGGGTCTGATCGACGGCATCCTGATCCTGGTCAACGGTGGCGTCGACGGACAGGGTCGCCCGCTGCGCGACTGATCCGGCATGCGAACAGGGGCCGCGCGGTGATCCGCGCGGCCCCTGTCGTCGTCCTCCCGCTCAGCCCGGCAGCGGGGTGTCCGCCCGGCGCAGCACCGACCAACCGGCGTCGCGGGCGCGGGCGGCGGCCAGCAGCCCGGCCACGCACGGGCCGTTGGTGACCTCACCGGCCAGCACCATGCCGACCGCCTCGTCCAGGTCGATCCGGACGATCTGCAGGTCGGCCTCCTCGTCGTGCCGGTCGTGCCGCTGCTCCGCCGGCACCTCGCCGAGGTCCCGGGCCAGGAAGACCCGGACCAGCTCGTCGGTGAACCCGGGTGAGCTGTGCACGTCGACCAGCACGTCGAGCCGACCGGCGGTCAGGTCGACCTCCTCGGCCAGCTCCCGCGCCGCGGTCACCGCCGGGTCCTCGCCGGTGACGTCGGTCAGCCCGGCCGGCAGCTCCCAGAGGCGCCGGCCGACCGGCTGGCGGTACTGCCGGATCAGCACCACCTGGCCGGCGTCGTCCAACGCCACCACGGCCACCGCACCGACGTGCCGGACCAGGTCACGCGGGGCCGTCCCGCCGCCGGGCATGCTCACCTGCTCGGTGACCACGTCGAAGATCCGACCGCGGTACTGCACCTCGCGGGAGAGCACCTCGTAGCGGTGCTCGACCGCCCTGCCGGCGTCGCTCACGACGCCGAGGGGACGGTCGTGGCGGTGCCGTTGCGCGCGGCCCGCTCGGCACCGTCCAGGTCGACCGGAAGCTGGTCGGCCTGCGAGTACGCCACCGCCGCCTGGACGAACGCGGCGAACAGCGGGTGCGGTCGGGTGGGGCGGCTCTTCAGCTCCGGGTGGGCCTGGGTGGCCACGAAGAACGGGTGCAGCTCGCGGTCCAGCTCGACGAACTCGACCAGCCGCCCGTCCGGCGAGGTACCCGAGATCCGCAGCCCGGCCTTGGCGAGCTGGTCGCGGTAGGCGTTGTTCACCTCGTACCGGTGCCGGTGCCGTTCGCTGGCCTCGGTGCTGCCGTACGCCTCGGCGACGATCGACCCCTCGGCGAGCGCCGCCGGGTATGCGCCGAGCCGCATGGTGCCGCCCAGGTCGCCCTTGCCGGCCACGATGTCCTCCTGGTCGGCCATGGTGGCGATGACCGGGTGCACGGCCTCGGCGTCGAACTCCACGGAGTTGGCGCCGTCCAGCCCGGCCAGGTGCCGGGCCACCTCGATGGTCATGCACTGCAGGCCGAGGCAGAGCCCGAGCAGCGGGATGCCGTTCTCCCGCGCGTACCGGGCGGTGCCGATCTTGCCCTCGATGCCCCGCACGCCGAACCCGCCGGGGATGACGATGCCGTCGACACCGGCCAGGGCCGCCGCCGCGCCCGCCGGGGTGACGCAGTCGTCGCTGGGCACCCAACGCACCTGCACCCGGGCCCGGTTGCCGAAGCCGGCCGCCCGGATCGCCTCGCTGACCGACAGGTACGCGTCCGGCAGGTCGACGTACTTGCCGACCAGCGCCACGGTGACCGTGCGCCGGGGCTGGTGCACCCGCTCCAGCAGGTCGTCCCAGCCCTCCCAGTCCACGTCCCGGAAGGAGAGCCCGAGGCGGCGCACCACGTACGCGTCGAGCCCCTCCCGGTGCAGGACCTTCGGGATGTCGTAGATGCTGGGCGCGTCCGGGGCGGCGATGACCGCCTCGGCGTCGACGTCGCAGTAGAGCGACAGCTTGTGCTTGAGCTTGTCCGGGATCTCCCGGTCCGAGCGGCAGACGATGGCGTCGGGCTGGATACCGATGTTGCGCAGCTGCGCCACCGAGTGCTGGGTCGGCTTGGTCTTCAGCTCCCCCGAGGGCGCCAGGTACGGCACCAGCGAGACGTGCAGATAGAAGCAGTTGTCCCGGCCCAGGTCGTGACGGACCTGCCGGATCGCCTCCAGGAACGGCAGCGACTCGATGTCGCCGACCGTGCCGCCCACCTCGGTGATCACCACGTCCGGCGTACGGCCGTCGTCGTCCGGATCGGCCATCGCCAGGATCCGCGACTTGATCTCGTTGGTGATGTGCGGGATCACCTGGACGGTGTCGCCCAGGTACTCCCCGCGCCGTTCCTTGGCGATCACCTCCGAGTAGATCTGGCCGGTGGTGACGTTCGCCTTGCCGGACAGCGCCCGGTCCAGGAAACGCTCGTAGTGACCGACGTCCAGGTCGGTCTCGGCGCCGTCCTCGGTCACGAACACCTCGCCGTGCTGGAACGGGTTCATGGTGCCGGGGTCCACGTTGAGGTACGGGTCGAGCTTCTGCATCACCACACGAAGTCCCCGCGCGGTGAGCAGATTGCCGAGGCTGGAGGCGGTGAGCCCCTTACCCAGCGAGGAGGCGACTCCCCCGGTGACGAAAATGTGCCTGGTCGTCCGTGCTGAAGGGGCCAAGGCCTGCTCCCGTGTCGTCCGTCGCGGTCGTGCAGACCGCCGAGCCAATCAGCGAAGTGATCACGCGATCCACGGGATTCCACGGTAACACCTCGCCTAAGGCACTCCCGGGCCGCACCCGAGGTACCGCTCCCGGGGTCACCCGGTCGCGACCTCGGCCGACGACCGTACCGCCCGGCCACGCCCGCGTTCACCCTCGGTACCGGCCCCGGCGGCGTCCTCGACCGGCGCACCGGCGCACGCCGTGTCCTCGGCACCCGGGGTGGCCGCGTCGCCCGCCCGGGTGTCGGACCGGATGGTGTCCGACGGCCGGTCGGTGCCGGGCCGGGTGCGGTCCGCCGAGTGGTCGAGCACCCGCAACGCCGACAGCGCCGCCATCGGCACCACCACGGCCGCCGCCGCTCCCGCCACGTCCAGCGCCGCCGCGCTCAGCACCCCGCCGATGCCGACGGCCACACCGGTGCCCGCCATCGCCGCCCGGATTGCCGGATAGATGCCGAACAGCCGCATCAGCCCGCCCCACGGCTGGAGCAGGGCGAACCACACCAGCAACGCACCGGCCAACGCCAGCACGGTCAACGGGCTGTTCATCAGGGTGTCGATGTTCGAGGCGCTGGACCGTTGCACGGTCAACCCACCGGTGCCGTCGCCCAGTGCCGCGAGGAACCGGCCCAGGCTGCCGCGATCGGCCGGTGGGCGGCCGAGGTCCACGACCGCGAACCCGACCATCACCGCCAGTCCGGCCATGGTCGCCCACGCCAACCGGGTCAACGTCAGCCACCCGCCCGCGCTGATCGCCGCCGCGACGCTCACCCCGGCGGTCACCGCGATCGCGCCGATCGAGTCGGCACCCAGGTACGCACTGCCGACCACCACCACGGCGGCACCGCCCACCAGCACCATCACCATCGGTCGCCACGTCCGGTGCACCTGCTGGGCGAGCCAGCCGCCGGTCAGCAGCGCGCCGGCCACGAAGACGCCGAGCCCCACGGTGCCGAGCCCGGCATACCGGCCGCCCTCCAACGCGGAGTACCCGATCACACCGTTGAGCTGGAGACGGGCCCCGGTGACCACGTCCAGGCCGACGGCCAACGTGGTGAGACCGGCCACCGCGCCGAGCGGTCCCAACGTGGTGCCGTATCCCGGCGTCAACCGCACCAGCAACGTCGCGGCGGCCAGCAGCACCATGGTCAGCCCGGCGAAGGAAGCGGCCGGGTGGACGTTGCGCCACCACGGCACGGCCTCGGCGAGCAGGGCCGCCGGGATGGCCAGCGCCGCCGCCACCAGCAGCAGCTCCACCACCGCCACCACCCGCCGGGACACCGGCTTCGGCCCGTACGGTCCGGCGTGCCGGCGGGCGCGGCGCAGCAGCGGCAACACCGCCAGGGCCAGCGCTACCTGCACGGCGGCCAGCACCGTGAAGAATCCGCCCGCCACCTGCCGCTGCGCGGCGGCCTCCCGGTCCGCGTC
>NZ_SISL01000346.1:0-6311 GCF_004307965.1 Verrucosispora sp. SN26_14.1
GGCGGCTACTGCGGCGGCGCTGCCGAGCAGGCGGGGGGTGATGGTGCCGAGGGCGGCGTCGCGGGCGCGCAACGCCAGTCGGCCCCGGCTCTGGAGCACCGCCGACATGCGGCGGGTCTGCCGGACCACCGTCGCCGCGCGGGGGCGGCGTGTCCGGTCGTACGCGAGCACCGCGTCCGGCAGCGTGGACTCGCGCAGCAGGGCGGCCAGCGTGACGGCGTCCTCGAAGGCCAGGCAGGTGCCCTGCCCGAGGTGCGGCGGCATGGCGTGGGCCGCGTCGCCGAGCAGCACCACCCCGCCCGGCCCGACCGGGAAGCCGTACGACTTGGGCAGCGGACGCAGCTCGCGGATCTCCTGCTGCACCAGGTCGGCCGGGTCGGTGGCGGCCAGCAGTTCGTCGACCGGTGCGGGCCAGCCCGCGTACCAGCGTCGCAGCAGCGCCAACTGGGTCTCGGGCGGTTCTGGGCGCGGCGCCCCGGCGGCGGTCGCCATCCAGTAGATGCCGCCCCGGCTGGACCCGCCGGAGGAGCCGCGCTCGCCGAGGGAGGCGGCGGCGAAGCGGTAGCCGGCACCGAGGATCTCCCCGCCGACGGGTGCACCGCCGGTCAGGTCCGGTGCGCGGTACCACGGGATCACCGCGCGCCAGGCGGCACAGCCGGAGCTGACCACGTTCGCCTCCGGGGCGAGCTGACGGCGGATCACGCTGTCGGCGCCGTCGGCCGCGACCACCAGGTCGGCCTCGAACGTCTGCCGGCCGTCACCGACCGCCGGCCGGGCCCCCGGAGTGGCGCGTACGGTGCGTACCGTCACGCCGGTACGCAGCTCGACGCGCTCGCCCAGGCCCGCGATCAGCGTGTCGTGCAGGTCCTCCCGGTGCACCACGACGGGCATGCGCTCGACCGGGGTCTGCCGGGGCTGCACCAGCCAGTGTCCGTCCGGTCGGCGCACCCCGCCGTCCGGCAGCGGGGTGGCGATGGCGTCCAGGCCGGCACCGAGGTCCAGGGCACGCAGCGCGCGTACGCCGTTGGGCCAGAGCACCACGGCGGTCGGCTCGGGACGGATGCGGTCGGCCCGTTCCAGCAGGGTGACCTGCCATCCCGAGCGGGCGAGCGCACCGGAGACCGCCAGGCCGCCGAGCCCGGCGCCGACCACGACCGCGCTGCGCACGGGCTCAGCTGTCGCGATCGGCGGGACGTGCCGCCGCGCCCTCGGCGACGGTCGGGGTGTCCTCGTCCTCGTCGGTCGGGGTGCCGGGGTCGGCGGCGTCGGTCGGGGTGCGGGGATCAGGGTCGGTCGGGGTGCCGGGGTCGGATTCGGCGGGGTCGGTCACCTCGCCGGGGGCCTCGCCGGTCTGTCGCCAGTGCGCGAACTGTTCCTCGCTGACCACCCGGTAGCCCTCCGGCACCGCCGGCTCGCTGCTGCCGCCACGCGTCGCCGAGAGGTCGACCTGGGAGACGTCCGAACCGGCCGGTGCCGCGGTGGCGGTCGGCAGGCCGATCGGGATCAGGTACTCACGGGGCCCGCGCACCCGGAGGAAGTAAATCAACGCGCCGACGAAGACCAGCGCCGCGGTCCAGACGTTGAGGCGTACGCCGAGGATGCTGGTGGCGTCGTCGGTCCGCATCATCTCGATCCAGAACCGGCCTGCGGTGTAGCCCATCACGTAGAGGGCGAACGCACGACCCCGGCCGAGGCGCAGCTTACGGTCGAGGAAGAACACCAGTGCGGCGACGCCCACGTTCCAGAGCGCCTCGTAGGCGAAGGTCGGGTGATAGAGCCCCTCCTCCAGGATCGGCCGGCCCGCCTCGTCGCGCAGCGCCTGACCGCCGTCCATCCGGTGGATCTCCAGCCCCCAGGGCAGGTCCGTCCGGCCGCCGTAGAGCTCGTTGTTGAACCAGTTGCCCAGTCGGCCGATCGCCTGCGCCAGCGGCAGGCCCGGCGCCAGCGCGTCGGCGACCACCGCGAACGGGATGCCGAGCTGCCGGGCGGCGATGTAGGCGCCGACCGCGCCACCGGCCACCGCACCCCAGATGCCCAGGCCGCCCTCGTGGATGAAGAAGACCTTGATCGGGTCACCGCCGGTGCCGAAGTACGCCGCCGGGGAGGTGATCACGTGGTAGATCCGGGCGCCGATGATGCCGGCCGGCACCGCCCAGAGGGCGATGTCGAGCACCGCGCCGGGGGCGACGCCACGCTGGCGCAACCGTCGCTCGGTGACCCAGCAGGCCACCACGATGCCGGCGATGATGCACAGCGCGTACGCCCGCAGCGGGATCGGGCCGAGATGCCATACGGCGGTGCTCGGGCTGGGCAGGGCGGCCAGGGACGTCGGCGAGGCGAGACTCACGGGTGCACACGCTACCGCTGCGGACCCCCGGAACGTCACCCCGGTCCGCCTCGTGTGCCCGGCATCCGTGGCCCGCTGGGGCTTTTGTCCTCAGGAACGTCGCACGTGTGCCCCGGGCGCGTCGCGCATACCCGGGGCACCGGCAGATCGCGTACCGGTCGACTCAGCGGGCCGGGTTGCGGACGCCCTCGGCCAGTTCCGCGCTCAGCGTCCGCAGTGCGGTCAGCCCGGCCTCCTGGTCGGGGGCGTCGAGCAGGCAGCGGATCAGCGCGCTGCCGACGATCACCGCGTCGGCGTACCCGGCGACCGTGGCGGCCTGCTCCCCGGTGCCCACGCCGAGCCCGACGCCGACCGGGATCTCGCTGATCTCCCGGACCCGCGACACCAGCACCGGCGCCGCCTCCGAGGTCTGCGCCCTGGCCCCGGTGACCCCCATGATCGCGGTGGCGTAGACGAAACCACGGCAGTGCGCGACGGTCATCGCCAGCCGGGCGTCGGTGGACGACGGGGCGACCAGGAACGTGCGGTCCAACCCGTGCGCGTCCGACGCGGCCAGCCACTCCTGGGCCTCGTCGGGGATCAGGTCGGGAGTGACCAGCCCGGTGCCGCCGGCCGCCGCGTAGTCCCGGGCGAAGGCGTCCACGCCGTACCGCTCGATCGGGTTCCAGTAGGTCATCGTCACCACCGGCGCGCCGGTGGCCGCGACCTCCTCCACGATGCGCAACGTGTCCCGGGTCCGCACGCCGCCGGCCAGGGCGATGTCGCTGGCCCGCTGGATCACCGGGCCGTCCATCACCGGATCGGAGTACGGGATCTCGACCTCGATCACGTCGACGCCCGCCGAGACCATCGCCGTCATCGCGGCGATGCTGCCCTCGACCGTCGGGAACCCGGCCGGCATGCAGCCGACCAGCAGCGCGCGGCCGTCGGCCCGAGCCTTCTCGAACGCCCCACCGATCCGGCTCATGCCGCCGCTCCGCTTCGCTCCGAGCCGTCACGAGCTACCCGGACGAGATGATTCGCTCGCTGACGCTCGCTCATGCCGCCGCTCCGCTTCGCTCCACGCCGCCATGAGACACCAGGGCGCTGCACCGACGATTCGCTCGCTGACGCTCGCTCATGCCGTCGCTCCGCTTCGCTCCGAGCCGAGGATGCCGAAGTACTCGCCGGCGGTGTGCACGTCCTTGTCGCCCCGGCCGGAAAGGTTGACCACGATCGTGGGCTCTCGACCCAGCTCGGCGCTGAGCTTCGGCGCGACGGCCAGGGTGCCGGCGAGCGCGTGCGCGCTCTCGATCGCCGGGATGATCCCCTCGGTGCGGCAGAGCAGCTCGAACGCCGCCATCGCCTCGTCGTCGGTGACCGGCAGGTAGCTGGCCCGGCCGGTGTCGTGCAGCCAGGCGTGCTCCGGACCGACGCCCGGGTAGTCCAGACCGGCCGAGATCGAGTGCGACTCGACGGTCTGGCCGTCCTCGTCCTGCAGCACGAAGGTCCGCGTACCGTGCAGCACGCCGGTGGAACCGCCGGTGATGCTGGCCGCGTGCCGCCCGGTGGTCACCCCGTCGCCGCCGGCCTCGAAGCCGTAGAGCCGCACCTGCGGGTCGCCGACGAAGGCGTGGAAGATGCCCAGCGCGTTGGAGCCGCCGCCGACGCAGGCGGTGACCGCGTCCGGGAGTCCACCGGTGAGCTCCTGGCACTGGGCCCGCGCCTCGTCGCCGATGCCCCGCACGAAGTCGCGCACCAGGGCCGGGAACGGGTGCGGGCCGGCAGCGGTCCCGATCAGGTAGTGCGTGTCGTCGACGTTGGCGACCCAGTCCCGCATCGCCTCGTTCATCGCGTCCTTGAGCGTGCGCGAGCCGTTCGTCACCGGCACCACCTCGGCGCCAAGCATCCGCATCCGGGCCACGTTGAGCGCCTGCCGCTCGGTGTCGACCTGGCCCATGTAGACCACGCAGTCGAGGTCGAACAGGGCGGCTGCGGTGGCGGTGGCGACGCCGTGCTGACCGGCTCCGGTCTCGGCGATCACCCGCTTCTTGCCCATCCGCCGGGTCAGCAGCGCCTGACCGAGCACGTTGCGGACCTTGTGCGCGCCGGTGTGGTTGAGGTCTTCCCGCTTGAGCAGCACCCGGGCACCGACCCGGGCGGAGAACCGACGGGCCTCGTAGAGCAGCGACGGGGTGCCGGCGTAGTCGCGCAGCAGACCGGCGAACTCCGCTCGGAACGACTCGTCGGCCATCGCCGCGCGGTGTGCCGCGTCCAGTTCGTCCAGGGCGGCGACCAGCGCCTCCGGCACGAACCGACCACCGAACCGACCGAAATGTCCGGCCGAGTCCGGGAAAGACGCCTGCTCGCTCACGCTGACACTCCGCTCCGCTGCGTGCCCCCGCGAGGCACCACCGCACCGATGATTCGCTCGACAGGCTCGCTCATGCCGGCACTCCGCTCCGCTGCGCGCCGCCACCAGTCACCGCGTGGATGATTCGCTCGACAGGCTCGCTCATGTCAGATCCCCTCGCCACGACGGCGTCAGCGCGCCGGGCGGGGCGTGGCAGGATGGTTGCCGGCGTTGACCAGTTCGGCCACCGCCTCCCGCGGACTCTTCTGGGTGACCAGGCCCTCGCCGACCAGCACCGCGTCGGCCCCGGCCGAGGCGTACCGGATCAGGTCGTGCGGACCGCGTACGCCCGACTCGGCGATCTTGACGACGTTGCTCGGCAGACCGGGTGCGATCCGCTCGAACACCGACCGGTCGACCTGCAGCGTACGCAGATCGCGGGCGTTGACCCCGATCACCTGCGCACCGGCCTCCAGAGCCCGGTCGGCCTCTTCCTCGTCGTGCACCTCGACCAGCGCGGTCATGCCCAGCGACTCGATCCGCTCCAGCAGGCCGACCAGGACGTTCTGCTCCAGCGCGGCGACGATCAGCAGCACCAGGTCGGCGCCGTGCGCGCGGGCCTCGTGCACCTGATAGCTGGAGACCACGAAGTCCTTGCGCAGCACCGGGATGCTGACCGCCGCCCGGACCGCGGCGAGGTCCTCCAGCGAACCACCGAACCAGCGACCCTCGGTCAGCACGCTGATCGCCCGTGCGCCACCGGCCGCGTAGCCACCGGCGAGCTCCGCCGGATCGGCGATGTCGGCGATCTTGCCCTTGGACGGTGAGGAACGCTTCACCTCGGCGATCACCGCGACGCCGGGCTGGCGCAACGCGGCGTACGCGTCCAGCGGTGGCGGGGCGGCAGCGGCGAGTTCGCGGATCCGCTCCATCGGGACCTGCTCCTGCCGCCGGGCCACGTCCTCGCGGACGCCGGCCAGGATCTCGTCGAGCACGCTGACGGACGCTGCCGGGCCGGCCTCGTTCCCTTCCGCGTGCGGATGCTCAGCAGTCACCAACGGACTCCCCTCTCCGGGTGTCATGGGCCGATGCTAGGTGCCACCACCTGGCACCGACCGGTGGGGGTATGGCGCGCCTCACGAAATGGGCTGCGGCATAATGACCGACCTGCGCGAACAGGGCGTGACTCTCCGTCACCCCCTTATCGACGCCCACCCATATCGACGGCAGTCTTGACCTTACCGGTCACCCCCCGTCGAGGCCGGTCGATGCTGTGAGCAAGCTCAAGGCCGAACGGCCCTTTGCCTGCTCAGGGCCCCTGCCGCAGTGTTGATGTCGTAGTCATCACCGCGAAACGTGAAACGTGCAGCATCAGACTCGGGCACACTCGATGACGCGCCTGCCCCATCGCCACGACGATCTCTCCCCGGGGTGATCATGAATTCCTCCGCGCCGCAGCAGACCATCGGACTCACCACCATCTCGCGTACCGTCGCTTCGCTCGCCGTCGGTGTCGTCCACACGCTGGAACGCGCCGTCGTCGGGCCGACCCGGATCCGGACCGCGCGCGGCAACGCCTGGGAGGCCATCTGCGCCGACCGGGCCCGGGCCGACCAGCGGGCCGCGCTGGAC
>NZ_SISL01000347.1:0-6309 GCF_004307965.1 Verrucosispora sp. SN26_14.1
GCCGCCGGTCGCCACGGCGCGGGTCGGCGCGCGCCTGGAGGTCCGCCTCGACGGGTACCCGGCGGCGCTCTTCGGCGGCGAGGTCACCGCCGTCGAGGTCGAGTACGCCGCCGACGGCGCGGCGATCCTGCGGATCCGGGCGTACGACGCGCTGCACCGGTTGCGCAAGCGGCAGCGGTTGCGGGTGTTCGAGTCGGTGACCGCCGCCGAGCTGGCCGCCGACCTCTGCGCCGACCTGGGACTGCGGGTCGACGCCGAGGTCGACGGGCCACGGCTGGACCGGCTGCCGCACCACCGCCCGAGCGACCTCGACCTGCTGGTGGAGGTGACCGGCCGGGCCGGGCTGCACCTGAGTGTCGACGACGACGTGCTGCGTCTGCTGACGCTCGACGGGTACGGCGCGCCGATCCCGCTCGCGCTCGGCCGCGACGTGCACGGCCTGCGGCTGGCGGTCAACGCGGACGCCGCCGTGGGCGAGAGCGCCGCGCTCGGCTGGCACCCGCAGCGGGCCGAAGCGTTCACCTCGCAGGCCGCCGTGCCCCGGTGCGGGCGGGACACCCCGGTGGACCCGGATCCCGCCGACGTGGGCGCGGACGGCACCCGGACCGCGCTGGACCAGCCGGGCCGCAGCGACGACGAGATCGCCGCGCTGGCTCAGGCCCGACTGGACGTACGCGCTGCGGCGCTGGTCACCGCCGAGGGCACCGCCGAGGGTGATCCCGCGTTGCGTCCCGGTCGGCGGATCCGGTTGACCGGGGTCGCCGAGTCGATGGCCGGCACGTACGTGCTGACCGAGGTGGTGCACACCGTCGACGCCGACGGGTACCTGAGTCGTTTCTCCACCGTGCCGCCTCCGGCGCCGCCGGCCGGGTCACCCGCTCCGGCGGTGGTCACCCTGGGCACCGTCACCGACGTGGCGGACCCGGACGGGCTGGGGCGGGTGCGGGTGGAACTGCCCGCGTACGGCGGGGCGGACGCGGGTTGGCTGGCGGTGCTCTGCCCGGGTGCCGGCCGGGGCAAGGGACTGGTGGCGCTGCCCGATCCGCAGGACACCGTGCTGGTGGCGCTGCCCGGTGGGGAACCCGCCTCGGGTGTGGTGCTCGGTGCGCTGTTCGGCGCCGTCACGCCGTACGACACCGGGGTGGACGACGGGCGGGCCCGGCGCTGGTCGCTGCGGACCTCGGGCGGGCAGCAGGTGGTGGTCGACGACGTGGCCCGCAGCCTGCGGTTGAGCACCGACACGGGTAGCTGGCTGGAGCTGACCCCGGACCTGG
Source organism: Verrucosispora sp. SN26_14.1 (assembly GCF_004307965.1). Taxonomy (NCBI): domain Bacteria; kingdom Bacillati; phylum Actinomycetota; class Actinomycetes; order Micromonosporales; family Micromonosporaceae; genus Micromonospora; species Verrucosispora sp. SN26_14.1. The sequence continues at coordinate 1,275 of NZ_SISL01000347.1, forward strand.
TCACCCTGCACGCCGCCGCCGACCTGGTGCTCTCCGCCCCGGGCCGGGCGATGGTGGTGCGCGCCCGCAGCGTCGACTTCCTGCACGCCGAGGCGAGCGAGGACCCGGGCACCGCCGCCGAGCGGGCCCGCAGCCTGGCCCGCACCCATCACGGAGGAGGTGGCTGATGCGCTGGATCCATCGCGACTCGGTGATCAGGTGTGACCACGACGGCCGGATCCGCAACGAGGAGTCGCAGGGGTGGGTGCGGGTGGTCGGCGTACCGGTGCTGGTGGCCGACGACCCGAAGGGCCGGAAGATCGTCGCCTGCCCGAACTACGGCGCGACGGTCAAGCCGTGTACGAAGACCGAGCCGGTGCGCGTCGGTTACAGCGACTTCGTCCGCGTGGACGGTCACCGGGTGGTGCTGTCGCACCTGGAGGGCTTCACCGACGGCAGCCCGCCGGGCCAGTTCCGGTACCGGGTACGCGATCCCCGGCAGGCGTTCCTGGGGGCCGACCGGTGAGGGCGATCCGGTTCCTCGGCGCGGGTTTCGACGCCGGGCGCGGTGGGGGGCTCGGACTGACCGCGGCCGGCGGGCTGGCCATGACCGACGGCGACGAAACCGTACGCCAGGCGCTGTTCCTGCTGCTGTCCACCACGCCGGGCGAGCGGCTGATGCGCCCCGGGTACGGCTCCCGGCTGCACCGGTTGGTCTTCGCCCCGAACAACGACACCACCGCCGGGCTGGCCATCCACTACGTCCGCGCGGCGGTCACCCGCTGGGAGCCCCGCATCGACGTGCTCGACGTGGACGCCGGTCCGGACCCGGACGACCCGTGGCGGCTGGTGATCCGGCTGGACTACCGGATCCGGGCCAGCCTCACCCCCGGGCAACTGGTCTTCTCCGTGGACCTGCTGCCCACCGACGACGACCCGTCGGGGCCGACCCTCGACCCCGACGCTGAGGAGGGGCGATGACCCTGCCCGTGCCGCACCTGGACGACCGGACCTTCCTCGACCTGGTGACCGAGGCCCGGGAGCGGATCCGGCAGTCCTGCCCCGGCTGGACCGACCTGTCCGCGCACGATCCGGGCATCGCCCTGTTGGAGGCGTTCGCGCACCTCACCGAGGTGATGATCTATCGGCTGAACCAGTTGCCGGAGAAGGCGTACGTCTCCTTCCTCACCCTGCTCGGTGTGACCCGGCACGCCCCCTCGGCGGCCTGGGCGGAGGTGCGGTTCACCCGGACCGGCGCCGACGACGAGGCGCTGCGGATCCCGGCCGGTACCCGGGTCGCGGCGGCGCGTGGCGCGGACCCGCGACCGGTCGTCTTCGTCACCTGCGAGCCGGCGCTGCTCGCCGCCGGCCAGCGTCAGGTGACCGTCCGGATGCACCACTGCGAGCCGGTCGAGGCGGAACTGCTCGGCGTCGGCACCGGCGCGCCGGGGCAGGTGCTGCGGGCCGGGCGGGCCCCGCTGGCCCGGACCGCCGAACCGTTGGACCTGCTGCTCGGCGTCGAGGTGCCGACCGGCTCGGTGGAGTTGGGCGCGGCGGCCCGCGAGCACGAGGGGCGGACCTTCGAGATCTGGCGGGCGGTGGACAGCTTCGCCGGCCTCGGAGCGCAGGACAAGGCGTACCTGGTGGACCGCTGCTCGGGCACGGTGACCTTCGCCCCGGCGCTGGACCTGCGCGGGCCGGACTCCGCCGGTGACGACGCCCCGGTCGCGGCGGTACCGCCGGCCGGACGGCAGGTGCGGCTCTGGTACCGCGCCGGTGGCGGCACCGCCGGCAACGTGGCGGCCGGGACGCTGACCAGCCTGCGGGACCCGCTGCCCGGGGTGAAGGTGGTCAACCCGGCACCGGCGGCCGGCGGCCGGGAGATGGAGGCGATGGAGTCGGTGCTGCTGCGCGGCCCGTACGCCTTCTTCGCCCAGCAGCGCGCGGTGACCGCCCGCGACTTCGAGGTGCTGGCCACCGGTTCCGGCGGGGTGAGCCGGGCCCGCGCCTTCACCCGGGCCGCCGTCTACAGCTTCGCCCGACCCGGCGAGGTGGAGGTGGTGCTGGTGCCGTACGTGCCGGACGACGCCCGGCCCGGCGGCCGGCTGCCGGTGGAGGTGCTGCGCGGGCACGAGGTGGAGGAGGCGCGGCTGCGGGTCGAGGCGGACCTGGAACGTCGCCGCTCGCTCGGCACCACCTGCCGGGCGAGCTGGGCGCGGTACAAGGCGGTGTCGATCCGGGCCCGGGTGGTGGTGCGCCGGGAGGAGGACGCGGAGGCGGTCCGGCGGCGCATCCACGACCGGCTGCACCAGACGCTGAGTCCGCTGCCCACCCCGCTGAACCCGGCCGGTTGGGCGTTCGGTGAGCCGCTGCGCGCGTCCAACGTGTACCGGTTGCTGGAGCACGCCGAGCCCGGGGTGCGCTACGTCGAGTCGGTGCGGTTCGTCGTCGACGAGGCCCCCGACCAGCAGGTCCGCACGCTCGCCGCGGACCAGTACCAACCCCGCACCTGGTACGCGGGCAGCGGCCCGGTGCTGTTCCGCTCCACCAACGCCGGTGCCGGATGGGAGCCGGCGGGCCGGTTCGACGGGGAGACCGTGCAGCGGGTGGCGCCCGCACCCGCCCCGGTGCGGCCCGGCATCGTGCCCCGGCCCGGGTCGGTGGCGGTGGCCACGGTCCGGTCCGGCGGCGGCTCCCGGGTGCACCTGAGCGCCGACCTGGGCGAGACCTGGTCGCTGCTGACCGATCTGGACTCGCGGATCAGTGACCTGGCCTGGATCGACCGGGACGGCGCGGGCGCGTTGCTGGTCGCCACCGACACCGGCCTGTACGAGGTGTCGCTGCTGCCCGGTGCGGTGCCGTTGCAGATCCTGGTCGACCCGGCCGACGCCGACCGGGGCTTCTACGCGGTGCGGGCGTTCGTCTCCGAGCGCGGCGTACCCGGGGTGGCGGTGGCCGCGCAGGCCGGATTCGGGGTCTACCTCTCCGGTAACGCGGGCCGACCCGGCAGCTTCTCCCACGTCGGGTTGGCCAACGTGGACAACCGGCTGCTCGCCGTGCAGTACGACGGCCCGGCCACGCTGCTGTGGAGCGGTGCCGGCGAGCCGGACCCGAAGCGGCCCGGGCAGGGGTGCTTCCGGGCCCGGCTGTTCGAGTCCGACGTGAAGTGGCAGGCGATGCAGTCCGGCTGGATCGGCGGCACCTGCCGGGACCTGACCTTCAGCGGCACCCAGGCGCTGGCCGCCACGCAGAGCGGCGGGGTGTTGCGGCTGGACACGGTCGCGGCACAGCCGCAGTGGTCGTCGGTGTCGGTCAACTGCGGGCTGCCGCTGCGCGACCGCACCCGGTTCGTGCCGGTGGACGCGATCGCCGCCACCGCCGGGACGGACCGGCTGGTGCTGGCCGGTGGGGAACGCGGCGTGCACCGCAGCGGCGACGCGGTCGACTGGTCGGCCAGCGCCAACCAGGCCACCGCCGACGTGGTCACCGTCCCGGACACCTGGCTGCTCTGCTCCGGCGAGCACGACATCGAGGTGGTGCGGCAGGATGCGTCGACCGGCCATTGAGCGGCTGCTGCCCGCCGCCTACCAGCGCGCCTGCGTGCCGGGCAGCGTGCTGTGGGCGCTGCTGGACGTGATGGAGGCCCTGCACGCGCCGGACGAGGCGGTGCTGGCCGACGTCGACGCGCTGTTCGCGCCGTACCGGGCACCGGGCGGGATGGTGGCGTACCTGGCCGGGTGGGTGGCGATGGACCACGTGGTCGCCGCGCCCCGGCGGGACGCGCCGCTGCCGTTGCCGCTGAGCCGGCTGCGTGACCTGGTGGCGCACGGGGCGGCGCTGGCGACCTGGCGGGGCACCCCGGACGGGCTGCGGACCGCCCTGGAACTGGCCACCGGGGTCACCGGTTTCGTCCTCGACGAGCCGGCCGACCGGCCGTTCCATCTGGTCGTCCGGGTGCCGCCGACCGCCGCCGACCAGCTCGACCTGGTCAGCCGGATCGTCGCGGCGGAGAAGCCGGCCGCCGTGACCGCCGAGATCACCGTCGTGGCGGGCGCACCGGCGGTCGGCCGGGCCAGTGTGCCGTCGCCCTCCCCCGTTCCCACCCCGCCCGATCCCGCTCCGGAGGAGCCGTCATGACCACCGAATGGACCGTCGTCGCCGCAGCCGAGCAGTTCACCCTGGACGTCCGGAACGCCGGGGAGCTGACCTTCACCGTCTCCAACCCGGGGCTCGCGCCGGACACGGTGGTGTTCGACGTGGCGCCCGGCGAGGGTACGCAGCGTTCCTGGTTCACCGTCACCGAACCGCAGCGGGTGGTGCCCGGGCAGGGCTCGGTGTCGTTCCTGGTCCGGCTGGCCGTGCCGGCGGGGACGCCGCCGCGTCGCTACGACATGACCGGCTTCGCGTACTCGGCGAACACCGCGCCGGAGGAGAGTTCCCGGTCCAGTGGCCGGGTCACCTACGAGGTGCGGGCCGTGGCGCCGCCGAAGCGTACGCCCTGGCCGTGGATCGCCGCCGCGGCGGCGCTGGTGCTGGTGGTCTCGGCGGTGGTGGTGTTCCTGGTGGCGCGCGACGACGATCCGCCGCCGCAGGCCCGGGTGGTGACCGTCGAGGCGGAGACGTTGGTGACCGGTGCCCGGGTCGAGTCGCCGACCGGCTCGGCGGCGGCCGTGGCGGTGCAGCCGAACTGTTGCGAGGTGACCTGGTCGCAGGAGAACCAGCTGTTCTTCCTGGGCCGGGCGATCAACGACCGGGTGACCGTGACGGTGGAGGTGCCGGTCCAGGCCGTCTGGCAGTTCTCCACCGTGCGGACCACGGCTCCCGACTACGCCAACACGGTGTTCCTGATCGACGGGCGGCAGGTCGGTGATCCCTTCATCGGCTTCTCCCCCACGGTGCGGGTCACCGACTGGATCGACGTGGCCCGGGTGCCGCTGGCGGCGGGCCCGCACCAGATCACCCTGGTGGCGATCGGCAAGACGCAGAGCACCGACCGCTACTTCGCCGGGGTGGACGCGATCCGCTTCACCGAACTCCCCCCCACCCCCTGACCCCC
>NZ_SISL01000348.1:0-6294 GCF_004307965.1 Verrucosispora sp. SN26_14.1
GGTGGGTGGGGGTTAGGGGAGGCGGGCGTTGGTGTGGAGGGCTATGGCGTCGTGGGCGGGGACGGTGGCGGCGAACCAGCCGTTGGCGTCGACGGTGATGATCGGGCCGCTGCAGGTGCCGTTGGTGAAGGTGCCGTGGATGACGTCGCAGTAGCGGCCGGCGGGCAGCCCGGTCTGGTACGAGCGGCCGGTGATCGGGAAGTCCTCGTCGTTGATGGTGACGAAGCCCCGGCCGGTACGGCTGAAGGCGATGTGCTGGTAGCCGTTGTCGTACCAGTTGCTGACGCCGGTGCCCTCGGTGGCGTTGCGGAAGCCGACCATGTTCGCGATCACCGGCCAGCGGTGCTCGCACTCCCAGCCCGAGTAGCAGGTGGTGTTCAGCGTCCTGTTGGTGCCGTCCGAGGGCGGGCCCGCGTCGCGGTTGGTGATGGTGTAGCTGGACATCACCGTCGGTGAGCCGTACGGCCAGGCCAGCATGAAGGCGTTGGCCAGGGCGTACGTGCCCCGGTCGCGGTAGGTGAGCACCCCGCCGTCGTCGCGCTGGGTGTCGTGGTTGTCCACGAAGACCGACGACACCGAGCTGGGCAGGTGCCCCCAGCCTTCGCCGAAGTTGCGCAGGTAGGCGAGGCGTTCGGAGCGGAAGACCCGGGCCAGGTCCTTGCCGTAGCGGAACTCGTGCACGTCGCCGTTGCCGGTGTACTCCTCGGGTCGGATCGGCTCGCCGGCACCGTGGATGACCTCCTGCACCACGTAGGCGGGGCGGTTCAGGCGGCGCAGGATGTCGGCGATGTCGGCGGCGGGCATGTGCTTGCTGGCGTCCAGCCGGAAGCCGTCCACGCCGAGGGAGAGCAGGTCGTTGAGGTATCCGGCCAGCCGGGACCGGACGTACTCGGAGCCGGTCTTGAGGTCGGCGAGGTTGACCAGCTCGCAGGTCTGCACCTCGTACCGGTCGAGGTAGTTGACGATGTCGTTGTTGCCGTTACGGCCGCAGTAGTGGAAGTCCTGCGCCTGGTAGATGCCGGGGTAGACGTGATGCTGGTAGGACGACCCGGCCCAGCCGGTGCCGCCGTTGGTCTGGCCGGACATGTGGTTGACGACGGCGTCGACGATCACCTTGACGCCGGCCGCCTGGCAGGTGCCCACCATGGACCGGAACTGGTCGCGGGTGCCCTTGCGGGACTCGATCCGGTAGCTGACCGGCTGGTAGGCGACCCACCACTGGTTGCCGCGTACGTGTTCCTGCGGGGGCGAGACCTGGACGTAGCCGTAGCCCTTCGGGCCGAGTGTGCTGGTGCACTCGGCAGCCACCGAGGGCCAGTTCCACTCGAAGAGGTTGGCGATGACCTTCTTGCCGCCTGCCGGGGCGGCGCTGGCGGGGGGTGCGGTCACGGTGCTGGGTGCGAGGAGGCTGGCGATCACGGCGAGGGCGATGATCGCCGGGCGGAGTCGACGTCGACGCATCGGGTGCTCCCGGGGGTGCCGGAGGACGGGGGAGGGTGGTGCGGCTGCCCGGATCTTGCAACCGGGACTGAAAATTTCAGCAAGGTTACAAGCGCATTTCATCACCTGTCAATGCATGGACGTCCGTCAGTGCGCCCGGAGGTGCGGTGGCGGCGTTACACGCGCCGGGCGGGGGGACGGTTCGACAACTCGTCGAGAAATTTTCGGTCGGATCTAATCCGACTGAACGCCGGAGACGTACTGGTGTGGGGAACAGGGTCGGCCGGCGGTGCGCCGCCGCGAGACGATCGAGGAGCACATGGCCCGGGCTACGCAGAACGAGAAGGCGCCTGCCGTCCGTACCAGCACCAGCACCAGAGGGATCCAGGTACGGTCCCGCAGCCAGATCCTGGCGCTGTCCGCGTCGGGGATCGCGGCGTTGTGGGCGCTGATGATGCTCACCAGCGCCGGTCAGCGGGCGTACGCGATGGGTTTCTTCTTCACCGAGTTCTTCGCCGGTGTGATCGCCCTGGTCGCGCTGAGCCTGACGGTGATGATGGGGCTGCTCGCCACCGACCGGCTGGTGCTGCTGATCCGGCACCGGGTGCTGTTGCAGTCGGCGCACCGGGCCACCGGCATCCTCGGTGTCGCCGGCCTGGTCTTCCACGTGATCACCAAGATCGCCAGCGGTCGGGCCGGGGTGACCGACGCGGCGGTGCCGTTCGTCGGTGGCCGGGGGCTCTACGTCGGCCTCGGCACCATCGCCGCGCTGCTCATGGTGGGTGTGCTCTGGACCGGCATCATCCGGGCCCGGTTCGCCGACGTCGGCCCCAAGTGGCTGTGGCGCGGCCTGCACTCGATGGCGTACGTGTCCTGGCCCTTCGGCATCTTCCACGGCCTCGGCGCCGGACGTGCGCCGGCCACCTGGGTCAGCCTCAGCTACTGGCTCTGCGTGGTGCTGGTCGTGGTGGCGCTGATGGTCCGGCTCTCGGTCAGCCTCCAGCGGCGCAGCCGCGAGCAGCACCAGGCCGCCGCGCTCAACGAGGCGATGACCGGCGGCAAGAGCACCGAGGAGAGCCGGGGCAAGGGCCTGCTCGGCACCCTGACCGGCCGGCGCGCCGAGGGCGAGGACGGCCGGGAGAAGCGGGTCCGCCGCGACATGAGCTGGGCCGAGAGCACCTCCGGCACCTGGGCCAGCCCGACCATCCGGCGCAACGACCCGGAGCGCTTCACCGTGCCGGTGGTGCCCGAGCCGGGCAGCCTGCGTGAGCCGGTACGCCCCGGACGGGACCGCCTCGACGAGGAACTGGAGCCGGTGGTGCGCCGTCCCTCCCGTCGCGAGGAGGCGGAGTTCGAGCGGGCCATCCGCCGCGAGACCGAGCTGATGGAGCCGGTGTCCCGACGGCGTGACGAGGAGCCGGTCGGCCGGCGTACCGTCCGCCGCGACGACGAGCTGGAGTCCACCGGGCGGCGTGCGTACCGCCGCGACGAGGAGGACCTGGAGCCGGTCAGCCGGCGGGTCCGCGAGGACGAGGAGCCGGTCCGGCGGCGCGCCTCCCGCCGGGAGGAGGAGCGCGAGTCGGTGGGTCGCCGATCCGCGCGCCGCCGCGAGGAGGAACTGGAGTACGAGCGCGAGCCGGGTGGTCGGCGCCGTCGCGACGACGAGGAGACCGGCCGGTACCGCCGCTCCCGGGGGGACGCCGACGCCGGCACCCGCTACTCGTCCCCGCCGCGCTCCAGCATCGACGAGCCGGAGGAGCCCTGGGACAGCCCGCGTCGCTGGGAGTCGAACGCCCCGATCTCGGCCGGCCCGATCTCCGGCGCGCCCATCTCGGGTTCACCGATCTCCGGTACGCCCATCTCCGCCGAGCCCCGCAGCGGCGGCGGCCGGCACAGCGTGGACGACGACGTGCCCGAGGCGGAGAACGACTACTGGCGGCCGCCGGCCCGGTACGCCGCGGAGGACGCCGTGGACGACGACACCCCGACCCTGGTCGACCTCGCCTCCCGGCGCGCCCGCCGGGCGTCGGACAGCCGACGCCGCCGGGCCGACCCGGAGAAGGTGGACGGCGCGTACTGGGCCGGACTGCGAGGGGAGGCCAAGTGACGGAGCGTGCCGTGGTCCCGCCGGTGGCCTGCGTCGGCGAGCCCCGGCTCACCGCCGGGTTCGCCGAGTTCGGCCGGCTCGACCTGCAGGCCCACGAGATGGTGCACGGCCCGATCAGCCCGATGGAGCCGTCCAACCTGCTGCGTCTCGCGGAGGGCATCCAGCTCAAGGGCAAGGGCGGTGCCGGGTTCCCGTTCGCCAAGAAGCTCCGGGCGGTGCTGGAGTCCTGCGAACGCCAGGACCTGCCGCCGGTGGTGGTGGTCAACGCCACCGAGGGGGAGCCGGCGAGCTGGAAGGACAAGGTGATCCTCACCCGGGCCCCGCACCTGATCCTGGACGGCGCGGCGCTGGCCGCGTTCGCGCTCGACGCCGAGGAGATCGTGCTCTGCGTGGCCGACGACCTGGTCGGCCGGGACTCCCTCATGGAGGCGCTCGACGAGCGGCGGATGCCGGTGCCGACCAGCGTGGTGACGGTGCCGCACCGGTTCATCAGCGGGGAGGGCGGGGCGCTGGTCAACGGGATCAACGGGCTGCCGCACATCCCGCCCGGCACCAAGAAGCGCTCCAGCGACTCCGGCGTGAGCAACCTGCCCACCCTGCTCTCCAACGCCGAGACGTACTCGCAGCTCGCGGTGGCCGCCCGCCTCGGGCCGTACGAGTACGCGGCGCTCGGCACCGACGACGAGCCGGGCACCGTGCTGCTCAGCGTGACCGGCGCGGCGAAGCGGCACGCGGTGGTCGAGTGCGCGGCCGGCACCCCGCTGCGGGAGATCCTCGAACTCTGCGAGGTCCCCGACGGGCCGGGCATCCTGATGGGCGGCTACCACGGCAAGTGGATCACCCGGGAGGCGGCGGAGAAGGCCGAGGTCTCCCGCAAGGGACTCGCCGCGGTCGGCGGCACCCTCGGCGCCGGCATCATCGTGCCGCTCGCGAACGACACCTGCCCGCTCGGCGAGGCCGCCCAGGTGGTGCGCTACCTGGCCGGTGAGTCGGCCGGGCAGTGCGGGCCGTGCAAGCGCGGCCTGCCCGACCTGGCCCGCGCGGTCGACCTGGCGGTCTCCGGCAGCGCGCCGGTCGAGGTGGTCCGGGCCGCCGCCGGCGACGTCAAGGGGCGCGGCGCGTGCAGCCACCCCGACGGTACGTCCCGCTTCGCGCTGTCGGCGATGGAGGTCTTCGCCGACGACCTCAAGAAGCACACCACCGGCGAGGGCTGCGGCCGGCGGGTCAAGGGCATGATGGGCCTGCCCGGCGCCCCCGACCCGGACCCGCAGAAGCTGGTCCTGGACTGGTCCCGGTGCGACGGCCACGGCCTCTGCGCCCACGTGGTGCCGGACTTCATCCGGCTCGACCAGAACGGCTATCCCGCCTTCCCGCCGACCCCGGTGCCGACCTGGCTGCGGGAGGGCGCGTCGAAGGCGGTCAAGGTCTGCCCGGAACTGGCGCTGCGGTTGACCAAGGCCTGAGCGTGCCGCGACCGGGCACGCGTGTCGCGACCGGAGCGGGGGTGCGTGCGCGTGCCGTGACCGAAGCGGGACGGACGGGGCGGCCGGTGGCCGGACCAGCGAAGCGAAGGAGACACCGATGAGGCCGGTCCGACAGACGCGACGTGCCATTTGTGCGGTCGCCGTTGTGCTCGCCGCGGCGCTGGCGGCCGGCGGCTGCGGTGCCGCGGGCTCGGTCGAGGAGGCGGCGGCCGTACCGGAGTCCGCACCCGCACCCGCCTCGGCGTCTGCGGAGCCCGCCGGACCGACGCCCGGTCCCACCACCCCGGTGCCGGTGCCCGACACCCTGCGGTTCACCGGGCAGACCCTGGCCGGTACGCAGTTCGACGCCGCCGCCCTGGCCGGTCGCCCGGTGGTGCTCTGGTTCTGGGCGCCCTGGTGTGCCACCTGCGCCAGCCAGGCGTGGACCATCGCCGAGATCGAACCCGGCTTCCGGGACACCGTGCCGATCATCGGCGTCGCCGGGCTCGGCGAACGCAAGGCGATGACCGACTTCGTCACCGAGTTCGAACTCGGCCCGATGCCGCAGATCGAGGACCGGCAGGGCACGCTCTGGAAGCGGTTCGGAATCGTCGAGCAGAGCACCTTCGTGATCATCGATCGTGAGGGCAAGGTCGCGCACAAGGGGTGGCTCGACGGGGAGGACCTCACCCGCCGGGTCACCGCGCTGGCCGCCTGATGGAGGCGCCGCTCCTGCTCGCGCTGACCGCGGGCATGCTCGGCGCGGTCAACCCGTGCGGCTTCGCGATGCTGCCGGCGTACCTGTCGCTGCTGGTCGCCGGGGCCACCGACACCCGGGGTGCGGTGGGCCGGGCACTCACCGCCGCCGCGGCGCTCACCTGCGGGTACGTGCTGGTGTTCGGCGCCTTCGGCCTGGCCCTGGCCCCGTTCGCGGGTTGGCTGCGTCCCCGGCTGCCGTGGTTCACCGTCGGGCTGGGACTGCTGCTCCTGCTGCTCGGCTGCTGGCTGCTCGCCGGACGACGGCTGCCCAGCCTGCGTCCGCTGACCCGGGCGCCCCGACTGACCCGCAGTTGGCCGTCGATGGTGCTGTTCGGCATGGCGTACGCGACCGCCTCGCTGGGCTGCGCCATCGCACCGTTCCTGGCGATCGTGGTGACCAGCCTCCAGGCCGGGTCGACCGGGCGCGGGCTGGCGCTGTTCGGGGCGTACGCCCTGGGGATGGGGTTGGTGGTCGCGGTGGCCGCGCTCGGCGTGGCGCTGCTGCGCGGCGAGGTGGTGGCCCGG
>NZ_SISL01000349.1:0-6273 GCF_004307965.1 Verrucosispora sp. SN26_14.1
CCACCCACCCACCCACCCGCCCCGCCCGCGCGATCCCGTCCGCCCCGCGCCGCCCGGATTCCGCCGATCATGGAGTGGTGGTCAGTGCAAAGAGGGCTCAAAGGTGCGTATCGCCTACCACCACTCCATGATCGCCGAGGGAAGAGGGGGGCGGGGGCGGGGCGACGAGGTCAGCGGAGGGCGGCGTAGAGGGATTCCAGGGCGCGGGTTTGGCGGTGGAGGTCGAAGCGGGTGGCGGCGTGACGGTGGGCGTGGTCACCGAGACGGTGGCGTAGGCGTGTGTCGGTGAGGAGCCGACGGAGGTTGGCGGCGAGAGCGGGTGGATCGGCCTCGGGTCCGAGCAGGCCGTTCACCTCGTGCGTGACCGCTTCGGGGATGCCGCTGTGGTACGTCGACACCACCGGTACGCCCAGACTCGCCGCCTCCAGGATCGTGGTGGGAAGCCCCTCGGTGTCGCCGTCGGCGGCGGTACGGGACGGGGCGGCGAGCACCCGGGATCCGGCGATGTGTCGCATCACCTCGTCCGGTGGCAGTGCCCCGGCGAAGGTGGCGTCCACTCCCGACCGCTCGGCCTGGGCGCGTACGTGGGCGTGCAGTGGACCGGTGCCGATGAGCAGTACCCGGGGGCGCAGATCGTCGAGCAGGCTCACGGCCTCGACGAGGTCGTCCACGCCCTTCTTCTCGACGAAGCGGCCGACGAAGACGACGTCCCAGTTCTTGGGGCCGTTGGGCGGCTCGGCCGGTACGGGTACGCCGGTGTGGTGGACACGTACCTTGGTCGGGTCCGCGCCCAGCTCCAGCGCCCGGTCGCGGATCGGGCCGGAGACGGCCAGGATCATCGCGGCCCGGTCGAAGGCGGTCCGGAGGTGACGTCGGTGGCGGGTGCCCCGCCAACCCGGGGTGGACGGCTGTCGGGTGACGTCCAGCCCGTGCAGGGTGATCACCAGCGGGATGCCGAGCCGGGTCGCGGTGCGGCTGACCAGCCAGCCGTCTCCGCCGAAGTGGGCGTGGACCACGTCGGGCCGGAGCCGGGCCAGCATCCGGTGCAGGCGGGGCAGCTCGCCGGTCAGCCGGAGCCGCAGCCAGTCCCGGCGGCCACGGGGGGTGTCCGGGCAGAGCAGGACGTCGGTGTCCCGGCTCAACGGCGAGTCGATCCGGACCGCACCCAGGTGGACCGCGCGCCAGGTGGGCAGCGCGTCGGCCTGGTGGCGGACGAACGTCTCCGACCCGGGCAGCAGGCAACTCCGCCAGACCACCACGACCCTATCGCCGGACATCGGCTCCGGGCTCCGCCGCCACCGGGTCCGAGGTGGGAGGCGGGGCAGGGACGGGGCGTACGGGTCGACGGCCGAGGATGCGATCGCGTACCCGGTGGCGCAGGGATGGTGGGATCAGCCAGATCTGCGCGAACGTGAGGTAGTCGACCAGCCCCGGGTCGCCGTGCCGGTGTGCTTCGGCCAGCAGCAGGCGGAAGACCCGGAGACTGCGGGTGGGCGCGGCCATCGAGCTGATGATGCTCATCGTGATCGCCGCGTACGCGCGCGGGGTGATCAGCGGCCGGATGCCGCGCAGCCAGGCGAGTTGCGCCTCCCACGGCGAGCTGAGGCTGATCCGGGGACGGTCCTCGTCCTGGTGCCACAGCACCAGCGGTTCGGCGGCGAAGACCAGTGCGACGTCGGGGTGGCCGGTGGCGCGGACGGTCCAGTCGAGTTCCTGCTGCCGGCGTAGGCCGACGGTGAACGGGACCCGGCGCAGCAACTCGGTCGGTGCCATGATCGTCGAGGTCTGGATGAAGCCGTCACCGTGGAACAGGCCCCGGCGCACGGTCAGGTACTCGCTGATCGGCTCGCCCGGCTCGGGGAGGCGGCGGGGCAGCACGAACTCCGCCCGGGGCGTCTTGTTGATCAGACGGCTGGCCACGACCGGGCTGGGCACGCGGGTGCGTCGGGCCAGGTCGAGCTGGACGGCGAGCTTGGTGGGCAGCCATTCGTCGTCATCGTCGAGCAGTGCCGTCCACGGCGCGCGGGCCTCGCGTACGCCGCTGTTGCGGGCGTTCGGCGCGCCGCCCCGGCCGGGCAGCTCCACCACGCGTACCCGGGGGTCGCCGATCTCGGCGAGGGCCGCGCCGGTGGCGGCGTCCGGTCCGTCGACGACCACGATGACCTCGATGTCGGTCACGGTCTGGGCGAGGACGCTGCGGACCGCGCGGGTCACCAACGCGGGCCGGGCGAAGGTCGGCACGACCACGCTGACCTGGGGTGTGGAAACCATGCTCACCTGCTCGCTCGGGCCGGGTGGGAGGTGCGCGCAGGACGACGCTGTCAGGCGTGGGCGGCCCGCCGGTGAATGCCGGGCAGCTACCAGGCGTACACCTCGGGTCACCGGACGGCCGACGGGCCCGGCGGCGGTGCGGGTTACCCTCAGGCCGTCGGCAGGAGGGGGTGGACGGTGGCGGACGCGGAACTCGTGGTCGAGGTGACCGGCCCGGTGGCCACGGTGGTGATCCGCAACCCGGGTCGCCGCAACGCGATGACGACGGCGATGTGGCGGCAGCTGCCGGTGCTGCTCGACGGCCTGGAGGCCGATCCGGCGGTACGCGTCCTGGTGCTCACCGGCGCGGACGGCACCTTCTGCGCCGGTGCCGATCTGGGTGACCTCGACGAGGTGCTGGACCCCGGTGACGGCAACGTGGTGGACGTGGCGGAGCAACGGCTGGCCGACGTCGCCAAGCCGACCGTCGCCGCGGTGCAGGGTGCCTGCGTCGGCGGCGGCTGCCTGCTCGCCGTCGCCTGTGACCTGCGGCTGGCCGCCGATGACGCGCGGTTCGGCGTACCGCCTGCGCGGCTCGGCCTGGTCTATCCGGCGCCGGCCACCCGACGGCTGACCCGGCTGGTCGGCCCGTCGACGGCCAAACACCTGCTCTTCACCGGTGAGCTGGTCGACGCCGGCCGGGCGCTGCGGACCGGCCTGGTGGACGAGGTGCTGCCCGGCGACGGTCTGGCCGCCCGGGTCGACGCACTCACCGCGACGATCGCCGAGCGTTCACAGCTCAGCGTCGCCGCCGCCAAGGAGATCGTGGACGGTCGGGCCGACGCGGACCGCGTCGCCTGGTGGCACGGGCAGGCGCGGGACAGCGGCGAGGCTCGGGAGGGCGTCGCGGCCTTCCACGAACGGCGTCCGGCCCGGTTCGGCTGGACCCCGCCTACTGCCGGCTGACCCGCCCGCCTGAGCTGCTCGGCCTGACCGGCTCGCCCTGACTTGCCGGTGCTGGCCCGGCCGCGCCGACCTGCTCGCCCTGACCCGGCCGCCGCGACCCGCTCGCCCTGATCCTGCCGGTCAGGGGGCGGGCGAGAACCGACGGCTCAGGGACGGGCGAGCAGACCTCGGGGGCGTACCGAGTGGATCGGCTCGGCCGCGCCCCCCTCGGCCCGCAGGATGTGGTTGGCGGCCAGGATGCCGGTGGCCGCGGACCGTTCCATCAGCGCGCTGGGGAAGTCGGTGCGGATGCCGTCGCCGGCCAGGTAGAGCCCGGCGGCCTCGGTGCGTACCCCGGGCCGGCCGGGATGACTGCCGGGGGTGAAGGCGGGGGCCTTGGCCTCGACCCGGGCACGCCGCTCGCGGACCCGCAGCCGGTGCGCCTCCGGCCAGAGCGCGCCCAGCTCGGCCCACATCCGGTCGGCCACCTCGTCGGCGGGCACGTCCGGATCGCAGGCGTACGCGTGCAGCTCGATCACCGAGCCGCCGGTCTGCGCGGCCCAGCGTCGCGGCTCCTCCTCCAACCGGTGGTACAGCGTCACCGAGTCCAGGGTGGCCTGCCGGGACACCCCGTTGAAGGTCGCCCGACCCGGGTCCACGTCCCCGTCGCACCAGTGCCTCGCCACCGCGTACGGCGGGCCGGGCCGACCGTACGCGGGCATCGCCGCCGCCAGCGTCGGTGCCTCCTCGGCCAGTGCCGGTGCGGCAGCGACCAGGTCGGCCAGGGCCGGCGGGTCGAGGGCCAGCACCACGTGCCGGGCCGGGTACGAGCCGTCGGTGGTGCGTACCCGCCAGCCGGTGCCCTCACGGTCCAGCGCGGTCGCCGCGACACGGGTGCGGACGCGACCGCCGTGGCGTTCCACGTACCGGGTCAGCGGCTGCCAGATCGCGGTGGCGTAGTCCTCGTCCGGGCAGTCGAAGGCCAGCCCCTCGGGGTTGCCGAGCAGATAGAAGTGGAACTGCGCGATCATCTCGGCGGCCGACATCTGCGCCTCGTGGTTGAAGAACGAGTGCGAGAAGACCTCGAAGAGCATGGCCCGGGCGCGGTCCGGCAGCCGCAGCGAGGTGAGCAACTCGTCGGCGGTGCGGTGGTCGAACTCGGCGTAGGTGCGCTCCGGGTGGTAGGTCAGCAGCGGCAGGGCGGCGTCCCGGTCCATCGTGCGCAGGTCACGCAGCCGCAGGCTGGGGCTGCGGGCGAGCAGGGTGAGCAGGTTGGCCGGCGGGGCGGGTGGCAACCGTCCGAACTCCTCGGTCGGCCACTGCGCGCTGAGCACCGGGTAACCGGGCATCGGGCGCAGGAACCGCAGCGTCGGATCGACCCGACGCAGGATGTTGCGCCAGTTGTAGTACTGCCGGAAGAAGGCGTGGAAGCCGTGTTCGTCGACCTGCGGGGTGCCGTCGGCGAGCGCGTCGGGCCAGGCGCCGAGCCGGCCGCCGAGCGTCGGCGCGGCCTCCAGCACCGTCACCTCGACACCGCGTTCGGCGAGCACCACCGCCGCCGACATGCCGGCGATGCCGCCACCGACCACGACCGCCTGCACGGGACGCGGCACCCGGGTCGCGCCACCGCCGCCCGGGTCCACCTGGTGCGGCCGTACGCCGATGAGCCGACCGAACACCTGAGACAGCTTCACACCGCACCTCCCGATCGCCCCACAGTCTGCCCGACGCGGTCGGCAGCGCCCGAAGTGTAAGGAGGGGACCCCTGTAATACACGAGGCGATAGCAGGGGGCCCTTCCTTACACGGTGGGGCGGCGGTCGGAGTCGGGCCAGACGTACTCGACGTCGATGGGGGTGTCGTCCCCGAAGATCGGGCGGTAGTGCGTGGGATCCTTGCGCAGCAGCGACGAGCGGTGGCTCAGGTGCAGGTCGGCGCGACCGAGCCAGGGCGGCAGCTCACCCGCCTCGGCCAGCTCCTGCTGGGTACGGACCCGCGTGATGTCCCGGGCGTCGGCGAGGTCGACGGTCAGCGTGGTGGCGCAGGTGTCGGCCCGTCCGGTGGCGCTCCAGACCGCGCAGACGTCCAGGCCGTACCGGGTGAGGGCCTCCTCGTAGCCGGTCCACATCTTCACCGCGGGGTGGTGCCGCCAGCCGTACCCGGGGCGGGTCAGTCCACGCAGCACCTGGATCGCCTCCACCCGCTGCTTGCCGAGCCGCCGTTGGTCCAGCACGTGGGCGCTGGCCAGGAAGTCCGGGTACGGCAGGAAGGTCTGCATGGGGCTTGCCGTACCCGTCCTCGACCCGGACATGCCGGGCAGGGGTCTTCATGATCGTCGCGGGGCTGCGCGGACTGCGACCGGCTGTTTACCATGCGAAGCATGGCGGAGCCGCTGATCGATCGCGCCCGGCGGGCAGGCCGCCGGTTGCGGGTCAACGGCGAGCCACGGGCGCACTACGTGGTCTGCGGCCAGGATCCGCTGGCGTACTGGGTGGTGCGGGCGATGCTGGCCAGCGAGACGCAGACCGGGCGGTTGAGGATCACCCTCGTCGTGCCCGAGCGGCAGCGGTCGCCCGGCCCGGACGGGCGTGACCTGCCCGGCATCGAGGTGGTCCCGGCCGACCGGCTGGACGAGGCGACGTTCCGCCGGGCCGGGTTGGCCGGCGCGGCCGGGTTGGCCCTGTTGCACCAGGATGACGTGGGCAACATGCAGGCCGCCCTCTGCGCGCAGGAGGTCGAGCCCCGGCTGCGGCTGGTCGTGCGGATGTTCAACACCGGCCTGGCCAACGGCGTACGGCAGATCTTCCCCGACTCGTCGGTGCTCTCCGACGCCTCGATGGCCGCCCCGGCCTTCGTGGCCGCCGCGCTCGGCGAGGTCGCGCCGACGCACTTCCGACACGGCGGGCGCACCCTGTACGTGGCCCGCCGCGACGACGTCCGCCCGAGCGAGATCGTCTGCGGGGTGGCCGACACCCGCGACCCCCAGCAGGACCTGGTGCTTCCCGCCGACGACGAGGACGCCGACGTGGTGCTCGCGGAGGCCGTCGGCCGCCCGGCCGGCACCGAGGCTGTCGCTGAT
>NZ_SISL01000035.1:0-27610 GCF_004307965.1 Verrucosispora sp. SN26_14.1
AGATGGGTATAAGACACAGCTGCTGGGCGCCGGCGGGATGCGGCAGGCGGCGCGGTCGGGACCCGAAACGGAGGTCCGGACGGCCCGGTCCTGGCCGGTGGTGGTGGTGCCGGCGGCGGCGGTGGTGCTCGCCGTCGTCCACCAGGTGCAGGCCGGGCTCCTGCTGGACAACACGGCGGTGCTGCTCGCGCTCGCCGCAGTGCCTCCGCTGGTCGCCCGGGAACTGGTCCGGGGCGCGCAGGAAGCCACGGCGTCGGCGGAACCGGCACCGCCCGGACCGGAGCCGGTGACCGCCGAGAGCCGCGGGCCGGACGGCCGGGCCGGTCTGCTGCGGGCGCTGGCGGCCTGGCCGGACCAGGGCGCCCTGCTGGTGGTGGACCTGCATCTGACCGAGTTGCCCGGGGTGGCACTGCGCGACGACGTGGCGGCCGGGGCGGTGCGCCGGGCGCGCGCCATGGTGACCGCCGACGACGAGGTGTTCGACCTCTCCGGCGGCGGGCTGGCGGTGGTCACCGGGTCCGGACCGATGATGGCCTATGCGTTGGGCAGCCGCCTGATCACCGAGTTGCGCCGTCCGTACGAGGTGGCCGGCGCGGTGCTGCGCTCACGTCCCAGCGTCGGGCTGGCCGAACTGGCCCCCGGACGCCCCGAGGACGTGCTGCGGCAGGCGGACCTGGCCCGGCGGCGGGCCGCCCAGCTCGGCCGGGAGCGGGTCGAGTGGTACGACGCCTACCTGGAGGAGCAACTGGTCCGCCGGCTGGATCTGGAACGGGAGCTGCCCGGTGCGGTCGCCCGGGGTGAGCTGGACCTGGTCTTCCAGCCGGTGGTCGACCTGGCCGACCGCTCGCCGGTCGGCACCGAGGCGCTGCTGCGCTGGCGCAGCCCGGTGCTCGGCACGGTCTTCCCGGCGGAGTTGCTGCCGGTGGCCGAGGACCTCGACATCGTGGGCGAGCTGGGCGTCTGGGTGCTGGACCGGGCCTGCCGGCAGTTGGCGCACTGGTCCGGCGGCGGTCGGCGGCTCTGGATGTCGATCAACGTCACCACCCGGGAGCTGACCTCGCCGGACTTCGTGCCCCGTACGGCGGCGGTGCTCGACGCGTACGGGGTGGCGCCGGACCAACTCGTGGTGGAGGTGGCCGAGCCCCGGGTGGGTGCCGAGCTGTCCACCGTGGTGGCCCGGCTGGCCGGTCTGCGGTCGATGGGCATCCGGACCGCCCTGGACGACTTCCGGGCCGCGCACGCCTCCCTGGCCCAGCTGCGGCGGCTCCCGATCGACCTGCTCAAGGTCGGTCCGGAGTCGGTGGTGCCGAGCGGCGATCCGGCCGGTCCGCTGCTGGACGTGGTGGTCACCGTCGCCGACCGGCTGGGTCTGGAGGTGGTCGCCGAGGGGTTGGAGTCCGCCCACCAGGTCGACGGGGCGCAGCGCGCCGGGTGCCGTTACGGCCAGGGCTTCGAACTCGCCCGGCCGGCGACCGCGGAACGGGTCGAGGCGTACCTTGAGGAGTTCCCGTCCACGTCACGATGATGGTGGCTTAACCGGTTCATGGGCGGAACGCGGGCGGGCCGGTACTGCCGCGCGGGGTCAGGTGCGCGGTCTCGTCCTCGACCACGACCGCGGCAGCGCCCTCGATCGCCTGGAGCAGGTGCCGGGCGGCGTGCGCGCCGTACGCGGGGATGTCCCGGCCGAGCGCGGTCAGCGGCGGGTGCACCAGCCGGCACAGCGGGGAGTCGTCCCAGGCCACGATGGACAGCTCGGTCGGGACGGCGAGCCCCATCTCCTGGGCCACCGAGAGCCCGGCGATGGCCATCACGTCGTTGTCGTAGATCACCGCGCTCGGCCGGACCCGGGAGCTGAGCAGCCGGCGGGTGGCCCGGGCGCCCTCCTCGCCGGTGTAGTCGGAGGAGACCGTCACCGCCTCGGCCAGTCCCAACCGCTGGCAGACCTCGCCGAACGCCCGGGTGCGGGTGGCGGTGTGCAGCAGCTCGGGCAGGCCGCCGACCCGGGCGATCCGCCGGTGGCCCAGCGCGTACAGGTACTCCACGGTCTCCACGAGGGCTGCCGCGTCGTCGGACCAGACGCTGGTCAGTCCACCGGTGCCCGAGGGGCCGCCGATCACCACGGCGGGCAGGCGCAACTCCTCCAGCACCGGCACCCGCCGGTCGTCGGTGCGCAGGTCGCAGACGAGTACGCCGTCCACCCGCCGCTCGCCCCACCACCGCCGGTAGACCGCGATCTCGGCGTCCTGGTCGGCGACCACCTGGAGGGTCAGCGCGTACGAGCGGGCGGAGAGTTCGGTCTCGACACCGCTGATCAGCTCCATGAAGAACGGCTCGATGCCGAGCGTCTGCGCCGGTCGGGCCAGGATCAGCCCGATCGCCCGGGCGGTCGCGCCGGAGAGGGCCCGCGCGGCGCTGCTCGGGCTGAACCCGATCTCGGCGGCGATGGCGAGGATGCGTTGCCGGGTCGCCTCGGAGACTCCCGGCTGCCCGTTGAGCGCGTACGACACCGCGCCCTTGGAGACCCCCGCCCGTCGGGCGACGTCCGCGATGGTGGGCCGCTTCACCGGCGTACGTCCTCCTGGTCGCTCTGTCTGCCCGCCGCGCGCGGGGGCGCGGGCGTCGGGCACCAACGCTACCGGTCGCCCACTGCCGTCCCGGTGGCGGTCCGGCACCTTCGTGATCGGCTGATCGGACGCCGTCACTTGTTCGGTTCAGCCGACCGATGGGTTACCGGAAGACGCGGTCTGTAACGCACCGTTGACACCGCGAGAGCGCACCCTTACGGTCCTAACTTATCCGGTTCAGTCGACGTTCCTCGATCTATGGAGCGTTCGCAGCCTGCATGGAGGAGGGGTCATGAGACGGTCCACACCCCGGTGGCTGCGGGTCGCAGCCGTGGGTCTGACGGTCGGTTCGCTCGTCGTCGCGTGCAGCGGACGCAGCACCACCGGCGGCTCCGGCGGTGAGGTCACCCTGACGATCAACTTCTGGGGGGACTTCGGCCTGCAGGACCTCAAGACGAAGTACGAGGCGGAGCACACCAACGTCAAGATCGCCATCAACTCGGGCGAGTACAACGCCCAGCACGAGGACCTGCAGAAGAAGCTGATCGCCGGCTCCGGTGCCCCCGACATCGCCGCCGTCGACGAGGGGTTCATCGTCCAGTTCCGCAGCCAGGCCGACAAGTTCGTGAACCTGCTCGACAAGGGCGCCGGAAAGTACGAGACCGCCTACCTGCCGTGGAAGTGGAAGCAGTCGCTCTCCGCCGACGGCGCCACCCAGATCGGCCTCGGCACCGACGTCGGCGGCCTGGCCATGTGCTACCGCACCGACCTCTTCTCCGCCGCCGGCCTGCCCACCGCGCGCGACCAGGTCTCCGCACTCTGGCCCACCTGGGACAAGTTCCTGGAGGTCGGCCAGGGGTACACCGCCGAGACGGGGAAGAAGTTCATCGACAACGCCACCAACCTGTTCAATCCGATCCTCGGGCAGCAGCAGGTCGGCTTCTTCGACGCCGACGAGCAGTTGCAGATGGCAGGCGGCCCCAAGGTCGCCTTCGACTACGCGGTCAGGGCGGCCGACGCCGGGATCTCCGCCAACCTGACCAGCTTCCAGGCCGACTGGGACAAGGGCTTCACCAGCGGCGCGTTCGCGGTGCTGCCCTGCCCCGCGTGGATGCTCGGGCACATCCAGAACACCGCACCCGGCACCAGGGGGCAGTGGGACATCGCCACGGTGCCGGGTGGCGGCGGCAGTTGGGGCGGCTCCTTCCTCACCGTGCCGAAGCAGGGGCGCAACGTCGACGAGGCGTACAGGTTCGTGGAGTGGCTGATCCAGCCGGAGCAGCAGATCGAGGTCTTCAAGACGGTCGGCAACCTGCCCTCGCAACCCGCCCTCTACGCCGATCCGGCGATCGCCGAGTTCACGAACGAGTTCTTCAACGCCGCGCCGGTCGGGCAGATCTTCCCCCGGATGGCCGAGGGCCTCACCCCGCAGTACCTGGGCCGCAAGAACGGGCCGACCCGGGTCGCGGTGGAGAACGTGATCAACCGGGTGCAGAACGGCACGCTCGCGTCCGGCGCGGCCTGGGCCGAGGCGATCAAGGAAGCCGAGAAGGCCGGCAGGTGACGGTACGGGTGGCGCGGCGCACCCGCACCGCCCGGTCCCTGACCTGGCGGAACCGGCTGCACCGCTTCGACATGCGGTACGTGCCCTATCTGTTGATCGCGCCGTTCTTCCTGCTCTTCCTCGTGTTCGGCCTGTTCCCGATGATCTTCAACGGGGTGGTGGCGTTACGCCACTGGCGGCTGGACGACCCGGAGCTGACCGGCTGGGCCGGTACGGAGAACTTCCGTCGGCTCCTCACCGACGGCGACTTCGGCAACGCGCTCTACAACACCTTCGGCATCTTTCTGCTCTCCACCGTCCCGCAACTGCTGCTCGCGCTGGTCATCGCGTCGATGCTCAACCGGCGGCTACGGGCGCAGACCTGGTGGCGGGTGGGCGCGCTGCTGCCGTACATCACCCCGATCACCGCCTCCACACTGGTGTTCAACGTCTTCTTCTCCCGCGACTTCGGCATGGCCAACTGGGCACTGGGCCTGCTCGGCATCGGCACCGAGACGCCGATCGACTGGCGGGCCGACAAACTCCACTCCTGGATCGCCATCGCCACGATGGTCAACTGGAAGTGGATCGGCTACAACGCCCTGCTCTACCTGGCCGCGATGCAGTCCATCCCGCGTGACGTCTACGAGGCGTCTGCCCTGGACGGGGCCGGGTCGTGGCGCCAGCTCTGGCGGATCACCGTGCCGATGATCCGCCCGGTGGTCATCTTCACCGTGGTGCTCTCCACCATCGGCGGGCTGCAACTGTTCACCGAGCCGATGCTGTTCGACCTGAACGCGCAGACCGCACGCGGTGGGGCCGGCGGAGAGTGGCAGACCGTGGCGCAGCTCGTCTACAAGGTCGGCTGGAAGGACCTCAACCTCGGGTACGCCGCCGCGATGTCCTGGGCGCTGTTCCTCATCATCCTCGTGGTCGCGGCCCTGAACACCCTGCTGACCAACCGCATCTCGGGGGGCCGGAGTTGAGCGCACCGAGCGCCACGGAGGCCCGGCCCCGAAAGCCGGGCACACCGCCTGGTGGACGCAGGCGGACCGGGGCGTACGGCCGCGCTCCGCAGGACACCCCGGCGGGCGTCGGGACGTACCTCTTCCTGGCGATGACCACGCTGTTCGCGGCGTTCCCGCTCTACTGGATGTTCGTCATCGCCACCAGCACCGACGAGGCGACCGCCCAGGTGCCGCCGGCGGTCGTCCCGGGTGACCAGTTCCTGGTGAACCTCAACGAGGTCTTTACCCTCCAGGAGGTCTACTTCGCCGCCTCGCTGGTGAACAGCGTCATCGTCGCCACCACGGTCACCGCCGCCGTGCTGTTCTTCTGCTCGCTCGCCGGGTTCGCCTTCGCCAAGCTGCGGTTCCGGGGCAGCCGACCACTGATGCTCTTCGTGGTCCTCACCCTGACCGTGCCCAACCAACTCGGCGTCGTCGCGCTCTACATCGTGATGGGCAAGCTGGGCTGGAACGGTACGCTGCTGGCAGTGATCGTGCCCGGCCTGGTGACCGCCTTCGGCGTGTTCTACATGCGACAGTTCATCGTCAACTCGGTGCCGGACGAACTGGTCGAGGCGGCCCGGGTCGACGGTGCCACCACCATGCGGATCTATTCCAACGTCGTCCTGCCGGCGATCCGCCCGGCGCTGGCGGTGCTCGGCCTGCTGACGTTCGTGGCCACCTGGAACGACTTCCAGTGGCCGCTGATCACGTTGAACGGCACCGACTACCCCACCTCGATGGTGGCCATCTCCGACCTGGCCAGCGGCAACTACGTGATCTATCGACGGGTGCTGGCGGGTGCGTTCGTGGCCACCGTGCCACTGTTGGTCGTGCTCGTCATCGGCGGTCGCCGGATCGTCCGAGGAATCATGGAAGGCGCGGTGAAGTCTTGAGCGACGCACGGGGGAGCCGGCCGGACCGGTTGCCGTTGCACGACGGCTGGACCCTGCGACCGGTGCCCGGCCCGCAGGTGCCGCCGGAGGTCGACGGCCGGGTGGTGCCGGCCACCGTCCCCGGCTGCGTGCACACCGACCTGCTCGCGGCAGACCTGATCCCCGACCCGTACCTGGACGACAACGAGACCGCGCTGGCCTGGATCGGCCGCACCGACTGGGTGTACGAGACCACCTTCGACCGGCCCGACGGCGACCACCAGCGCCTCGACCTGGTCTGCGCGGGGCTGGACACGGTCGCCACGATCACGCTCAACGGCGTCGAGGTCGGCCGCACCGCGAACATGCACCGGGCGTACCGCTTCGACCTGACCTCGCTGCTGCGCGCCGAGGACAACAACCTGGCGGTCCGCTTCGACTCCGCCTACCGGTACGCCGAGGCGCAGCGCGACCGGCTCGGCGATCGGCCCAACGCGTACCCGGAACCGTTCCCGTTCATCCGCAAGATGGCCTGCAACTTCGGCTGGGACTGGGGCCCGACCCTGGTCACCGCCGGGATCTGGCAGGAGATCGGCCTGCACGGCTGGTCGACCGCCCGGCTGGCGCGGGTGCAGCCGCTGGTCACCGTCGAGGACGGTACCGGCCGGGTGGAGCTGCACGTCGAGGTCGACCGCGCCACCGACGTGCCGGTCACCGTGCACGCCGAGGTGGCCGGTGCCACCGCCGGGGTGACGATCCCGGCGGGGGAGCGGTCGGCGGTGCTGACCCTCACCGTCGACGAACCGGAGCTGTGGTGGCCGCGCGGCCACGGCGGTCAACCCCGTTACGACCTGACGGTGACGCTGCGCGGGCCGGACGGTGCGACCCTCGACGACTGGCACCGGCGGATCGGCTTCCGTTCGGTACGCCTCGACACCACCCCCGACGCGCACGGCGCCCCCTTCACGCTGCACGTCAACGACGTGCCCCTCTTCGTGCGCGGGGTGAACTGGATCCCCGACGACGCCTTCCCCCACCGGGTCACCCGGGACCGTCTGGCGCACCGCTTCGACCAGGCCGGGGCGGCCAACGTCAACCTGCTGCGGGTCTGGGGCGGCGGCCGGTACGAGTCCGACGACTTCTACGACCTGGCCGACGAGCGGGGCCTGCTGGTGCAGCAGGACTTCCTCTTCGCCTGCGCGGCGTACCCGGAGGAGGAACCCCTGCGCACCGAGGTGGCCGCCGAGGCCGCCGAACAGGTGACCCGACTGGCCGGGCACCCGTCGCTGGTGCTGTGGACCGGCAACAACGAGAACATCTGGGGCTGGCACGACTGGGACTGGCAGCAGCCGCTCGCCGGACGCACCTGGGGACACGGCTACTACCTGGACCTGCTGCCCCGGATCGTCGCCGAGCTGGACCCGACCCGCCCGTACTGGCCCGGCAGCCCGTACTCCGGCCGGGAGGACGTCCACCCCAACGACCCGGTGTACGGCACGACCCACATCTGGGACGTCTGGAACACCGACGACTACACGAAGTACCGCGAGCACCTGCCCCGCTTCGTCGCCGAGTTCGGCTACCAGGCGCCACCGGCGTACGCGACGCTGCGGCGGGCCCTGAGCGACGAGCCGCTGGCGCATGACTCACCCGGCATGGCCCACCACCAGAAGGCCACCGACGGCGACCTCAAGTTGCGTCGCGGCCTGGACGCCCACCTGCCCGCGCCGCGCGACTTCGACGACTGGCACTACCTGACCCAGCTCAACCAGGCCCGCGCCATCCAACTCGGGGTCGAGCACTTCCGCTCCCACCGGGGCTACTGCATGGGCACCATCCTCTGGCAGCTCAACGACTGCTGGCCGGTCACCTCGTGGGCCGCCGTCGACGGCGACGGACGCCGCAAACCCCTCTGGTACGCGTTGCGCCGGTCCTACGCCGACCGCCTGCTCACCGTCCAGCCCCGCGACGGCGGCCTGGCCCTGGTCGCGGTCAACGACGGCGGCCGACCGTGGCACGCGTCGACCACGGTCGTCCGGCTCACCCTGACCGGGGAGCCCCGCGCGAAGACCACGCTGGAGCTGGCGGTGCCGGCCCGCACCTCGGTGACGCTGGCGCTGCCTGCGGAGCTGACCCGGCCCGACGAGGCCCGCGCCGAACTGCTCGTCGCGGACGCCGGCACCGACCGGGCACTGTGGTTCTTCGCCGAGGACCGCGACATCCCCTGGCCGACCGCGTCCTTCGAGGCCGTGGTGGAAGAGGTCGACGGCACCCAGCGGGTACGCGTCACCGCCCGCACCGTCCTGCGCGACCTGACCCTCTATCCCGACCGGCTCGACCCCTCCGCCGAGGTCGACGAGGCCCTGGTGACGCTGCTGCCGGGTGAGTCGACGACGTTCGTGGTGCGGGCGTCGGCACCCCTGGACCCGACCGCCCTCACCAGCCGCCCGGTGCTCCGCTGCGTGAACGACTGATCGTCTGTCGCATGTGCGGGCACCCATTGTTCTCTCTGATTTGCATATTCCGTCTGATCGAGCCAGGGGATCGGGATGGCGGATATCCGACAGAATTCAGCCTCGGCGTCGATTCTGCCGCACTTCGGTCGGGTGCGCCGGTCCGTCGCATTGGCTTGACGTCTGACGGTCGAATCAGCATTTCGGTTGGTTCCACAGTGAACTCGTCGCGCGAGCCAGGCCGCCCGTACGACCATTTCTGCGTTTAACCGTGGCACCGTTGGAGCGCTTTACTGATCACGCGGTAGTGCTGGACGAGACCCGGGAGAAACCACTCGATGACGGCCCCATACGATCCTGCCCAAAACCCGCCCCCGGCTGGTCAACCGTCGACCGCGCAGTTCCCGCAGGTACCCGCAGCGCAGCTACCGCCTTCGGGCGGCGGTCAACTACCTCCACCGGCACCAGCCCAGTTCCCTGCACCGCCCGTGCCCAGGAAGCGGACCTCGTGGCTGGTGCCCACCCTCATCGGTGTGGGTGCGTTCGTCATGCTGTGCTGCGGTGGCGCGCTGGTGGTCGGGTTGGTCGGCGGCGACACGACGACCGAAGTCACCTCCGCGAGCAGTGGGGCTCCCGCTGCCGATGACACGGCGCCTGCGCCGGAATCGGCACCAGCGACCAAGGCGGCGGCAGCGGAGCCGACCAAGGCGGCGGAGAAGCCGGAGCCGGCGAAGTCGAAAGCCACCGGTATCGGCGACAAGGTGCGTGGCGGTGACTTCGAGTTCACCGTCAAGAGCGTGAAGTGTGGGATCTCCCGGGTCGGCAGCGAATTCCTCAACGCCAAGGCGCAGGGCACCTTCTGCAAGGCCAGCGTGACCGTCAAGAACGTCACCAAGAGCGCCCAGACCTTTCACGCCGATAGCGCCCTGACCGCCCAGGACGACAGCGGCCGAGAGTTCGAGCCCGACGGAACGGCCGGGATCTACGGCAACAGCGACGCGCAGGGGTTCCTGGACAAAATCAACCCGGGTAACTCGGTGACGGCGAATGTCTACTTCGATGTGCCGAAGGGCACCAAACTCAAGAGCATCACGCTGGACGCCGGGTTGTTCACCTTCGCCGAGGATGCTGTCGTGGTCCTGTGAGTGGCCGACGCCTTCGGCCGATTCATCGAGGGTTCGATGATTGACGCGATGCCCCGCTCGGTGGCCTGTGCTTGATCTCTGGCCCGTCGGCGAGTTCTACACGTGGCTCGCCGACGGGCTGTATGACCTCCGCACGATCAGTATTGAGCGATCACTCGGGCTTGGGGCGGTGCTCGTCCCAGGCGGCGGAGTGGTAGGCGGAACTCCAGGCGTTCAGGCAGATCCCGATCGCCACGATGATGGCCGCGCCCGCGCCGATCTTGCCCCAGGTGCCGACGCTCGGATCGGAGAGGCGGTCGAGCCCCCACACGGTGACCGCGATCTGCCCGATCTGCACGGCGATGGCGACGAGGTAGAGAAATTTCGTCTCGCCGGAGGCGTCGGCGGGGATCTCGTCGAGTTCTTCGGGGACGAAGTCGGCCAGTGCGTGGTCCTCCTGGCCGGCAGCGCGATCCTTCTCCTCCACGAATTTATAGTAGGCAATGTGACAGGTGGTGGGGGACGAGGAAGTTCGGGCGGCACCGATCGCCCCTGAGTGCTCAGGGACGGGACGACAGCGTAACGGCTTCCGCGAGTATGGCGTCCAGTTCGTTGTCCGGCAGGTCTGCCTCGGTGAGGATCTTCTGCACCGTGGCTGCCTGGATGCGGCCGATCATTTGCTGGCTCATCGAGTAGTCCAGCGATGGGTCGATGATGGACATGATGAGCTGCTCGGCAGCCTCGGCATTGATCTCGGGCCCGCCGTTGGCGAGCCCGGCGCGTAGCTCGCCAACGAAGGCGATGACCTCGGCGCGGCCGGTGGTCTCGCCGAAGCGGCGATCGACGGCGAGGAAGAAGACTGCCGCGAGGTAGCGCGGAAGGCCGTCCCAGCCCTCGGCGTCAAGCTTGGCCTCAACCGCGTCGTTGGCAACGTGATCGCCACGAACCATCGTGCGGACATACTCGGCCAGCTCAGGTTTGATCATTGTCGTCCCGCTTCCTCGCTCGTCGCGCTTTGCCATGGTTCCATATGGCCTTCACCGTCACTGCCAACGCGCCAGCGGCCATCACCGTTGCCGTCACTGGGTTGTCGACGTGCGGCCGATCCTGTGCCGGCATGGGTCCTGGGCTTGCCGTTCCACTCGTGGTGCCGCCCTGGCCGTCGCCGTGTTGCTTGAAGAACTTGAACGTCTCACGGGCGCTGGTCTCGGCGTTCTTCAGGCCGTCCTCGATGTCGTCGGCCTTCTTGACCTGCTTTCGCCAGGCGATGTCTGCACGCCGTCCGCGTCGCTCGGCCTCGGTCACCACCCGCTCGCCGGTGGGTAAGGCACTGTCGGCGGCAGGCGCGGTGGGTGCGGCGCCGGGGGCGATCGTGTTGACGTACGCGGTGATGTGGCGAGCAGCCTCGGACAACAGGCGGGCGTAGCGGCCGGCTTTGTCCCTGGCCACCTCGGCGTCCGCGACGGCCGCGCGTAGCCGCTGGTCATTCGTGCCCCGCTGGACCTCGACCAGCCGGGCCAAGGCCACCTCGGCGTCCGTCCGGGCGCGTAGCGCGGTCACCGCAGCGGCATCAAGCTTCTGTTGTACGGCGAGAAGCTGCGCGACCAGTTCGGCGATGCTGCCGCTCATCCGAGTCGCGTGAGGTAGTCGCTTGCCTGTTCGGCGGTGTCCTTGAAGCGGCGGCGAGTCGGTGCGACCTCTGCCCCGGCAGCGGCAAGGGCCTCGTGGGTGGCCCTCACGTGCTCGTGTCGGCTGCCGTGCAGGAGGGCGGTCGCCGTGCGGGTCGCCGCCTCGGCCTCGGAGACCGCCTGGTCGAACCCATGTCGTCCCTGGCGGGCGGCTTCGACGGCGGCGCGAAGGGTCGCCTTGACCTCGCCGACACTCATGATGGTGGTGGTTGCTCAGCCGAGGATGCCGACGTAGCGGCGGGCGGCCTCCGAGCTGCCCTGCACGAGGGTCATGGCCTCGGCCAGCCGTTGTTTGCTCTGCTCGCCCCGGGCGATGGCCTCGGCGATCGTCGGATGGCCGGTGCCGGCGGCGACGGCACGTAACCGGCTCAGCATCTGCTCGGTGTTGTCGGCGGCGGCTCGGATCTGGTTGATCGTGGCGTTGCCCTGCTCGGCTGCCTGCATCAGTGCCGCCTTGACCTCTTCGATGCTGGCCATGCCGTCCTCCTACCGCCGTCCGCGAAAACAGGTCATGTCTGCGTAGTCGGGCGGACACTATCGGAGACGAGCGTGGGTCGCAGCCCCGGTAACTACAGGTAGTCGGCTGCCGTGCGCTCCACGACGGCGCACGCCGCAGAAGGTGATCAGCCCAGTGCCGGTGACGAAGTCGACGGAGAAACTGCGCAAAGCGCCCAGCATTCGGCGTAATCGTGGGCGACGACTGTCTATCTTGGACACTTTCCGTTCGAGTCGAACGGGAAGTGTCCAAGATCCTGAGGTCCCCCGGGTTCGCAGGTCAGTCGGTGGTGCGGGTGGTGGTGAGGAAGGTGGCCCAGGCGGTGGGGGTGAAGGTGAGGGCGGGGCCATGCGGGTCTTTGCTGTCGCGGACCGCGACGACGCCGGGCAGGTTGTCGGCGACCTCGACGCACTCGCCACCGTTGCCGCCGCTGCGGGTGCTCTTGCGCCAGCGGGCACCGGTCAGGTCAACCACGGTGAACCTCCTCGATGATCTTGTCGATTAGTCGCCTTGATTGTTCCTCATCAAGGGCGAGGCTGAGCAAGCTCGACCATGCCTTTTCGTAGGCGGCGAACTCGGTCGGCCGGTCCAGGTACAGCGCCCCGGTCCACGACTCGCAGTAGACGACTGAAGGCTCGGGAGTGGCGCGGTTACCCAAGGGGAAGTCGAGCATCACGAATTCGCCGCCGACCGCGCCAAGGTGCGGACCGGCGGCGAGTGGCAGGAACCGAACCGAGACGTCCGGCAGGTTGCTCAACTCCTGCACGTGCCTCAACTGCTCAGCGGTGACAGTTGGTGTGTCGACCGGCCGGAGTAGGACGGACTCGCAGAGGACGACCTGCACCTGTGGTGGCTTGGGCAGGCGGCGGGTCAGCAGGGACTGGCGTTGCAGACGCAGGTCGACGGCGCGTTCGCGGTCGTCGTCGGTCATGTCGGGCTGGTCGATCCGATAGATGCCCCGGGCGTAGTCCCGGGTCTGGAAAATGCCCGGCACGAGGCTGTTCTTGTAGAACCGCAGTCTCGATGCGGCGGATTCGAGGCCGACGTACAGCTCGAACCAGTCGGGGATGGCGTCGCCGTAGGCGTGCCACCAGCCTTTTGCTCTCGTCTCGGTGGCCAGTGCGGTGAGCGCCCGGGTCAGCTCGGCGCGGGCGGCGTACAACTCGCACATCGCGCGGACGTCGACGCCGCGCACGGAGCCGAGGCCGCTCTCGATCCGCCACACCTTCTGTCGGCTGCACTCCAGTGCCTCGGCGGCGGCATCGAGCGTGATGCCGGCCTCGGTGCGCAGGTCACGCAGGGTCCTGCCGAGCTGTCGTCGGGGCACTGTCGACCCCATGTCTTCCGCCACCGCACCCTCCTTCCTGTCGGGTTTTGCAACATCCTGACGGCGGTCGTGGAACTCGGAATTGGTGCGATCAAGCAGCGGAAACGTATGACGAGACATTCATTGTGATGGCGTTTCCGACCCTACAAGATAAGCCCGACAACAGCGATGACCGCGACGTCGATCCCGATCTCAGAACAGGTGGTGCCGATTCGTGTGCGCAATAATCCCACCGCCGCCGTGCGCCGACGAGAAGCAAGCGGGTACGCGGTGACGGTCATAACCTGCCCGGACTGCGACGGGATGACCTTTCGCCTGCTGCCGTGCCGGTGCACCAGCTTCGGGAACCGGTTCCTGGCGGAGGAGACCGCCATACCCGCGCATCGGGTGGCGTACCGGGATTGCGAGCAGTGCCGGGGCGCGGGCACTGTGGCGGACCCGTGTGGGCGCTGTCGGCGGCGCGGGCAACGGCGGGCGCAGGTGGTGCTCAGCGTGGCCGACCTGGACACCGGCGCGGTCGCCTCGCACCGCGTCGTGCCGGGAGGTCTCGACCCGGAGCGCACGCAGTCCGGATGGGTGGTCGACCTGGGCCGGAAGGTACGCGAATTGGCCGCCCGCATCGGCGCGACCGTCACCGACGAGGCACCCGAGCTGTGGTTGCCGCAGCAGTGGCGACCCGACGCGCCGCTGGTGCAACGACTGGAGCTGGAGGCTCAGGCGATCGTGCGGATGGACTACCTGCCCTGGCTGCTCTTCCTCGGGCGAAGCGAACCGGTGCCGCCGGTCGATCCGGCCGAACGGCTCGTCCGACTCTGCGTGCTCGCCGATCTGCTCCTGCTCGACCTGGTGATCGAGGTACGTCGGCCGGGGATGGGCTGGGACGTCCGGTACGAGGTGCCCGGCTCGCCGGTGCCGGGCTTCCGGAGCGGGCAACCCGACCTGCCGCAGTCGCTGACCCGCACCGACGTGGCCGACGCGCTCGCGGGGCTCACCGAGCGCGGCCGGGGTGTCGCGGCCCGGCTGGTGCAGCCCGATCGACCGCGCCCGCCCGCCGTGCCGTCCGTCGACGTGGACCAGCTCGAACGGCGGATCCTCGCCGACTGCGTCGACCCGGTCGACGGCGCCGAGCTGCCCGGCGCACAGGCCATCTGGCGGGACGGGCGGTGGTGGCACAGCAGCCTGCGTGACGGCGATCCGGTCGAGACCCTCGTGGAGCAGCTCACCGGCCAGGTCGTACGCCGGGTGCGGGTGCCGTTGCGGCGCGGCTTCACGCCGCCCGAACCGGCCTGGCTCGGTGCGGAGACCGGCTGGCGGCCCTGCCCGGACTGCGTGCCCGGCAGCCGCCTGCGCAGCTGCGACTGCCGGCTCGGCGGCCGTGGGGTGGAGGCGGGCTGTCCACGCTGCCGGGGCGCCGGGCTGCACACGTCCGTGCTGGCCTGCTTCACCTGCGACGGCACCCACCGGCTGCACGAGGCGGTGGTGCTCACGCTCACCGACCTGCGGCACCGGGTCGTGCACCTGACCTGGCACACCGGCACGCCGGAGCCGGTCACGCTCGTCGCCACCCAACCCGGCGGCAAGCCGGTGGTCCAGCTCCCCGACCGCTATCGGTTGGCCGCCTGGGCACCCGTCCTCGGCGTACGGCCGGAGGACCTCGCCGAAGCCGACGGCGGGCACGAGATCGAGGCGCGACTGCGTGGCGGCCACGTCACGCTGCCCTGGGCCGGAGCCGATCCGGTGGGCGAGCACGTGCGCGCCGCCGGTCGGGGCCAGCCCGCAGGTCGGCTGATCGTGACGGCGGTACGCCCCGACGCGCCGCCGCTGACCGTGCTGATCCGGCTCGCGCTCGGCCTGAACCTGGCGTGCGAGGTCAGCATCTGCGACCTGCGGCACAACGCCGACGATCCGCGCTACCTGAGCGGGCTGCGCTGGTCGGTCGAGCTGCGACCGGGTGACGCCCCGGTCCGCCCCGACGAGTGGCCCTCCCGCCCGACCCTGGAAGCGGCGCTGGCCTGGTGCGTCGAGTGCCTGACCGACACCATCGCCAGTGCCGCGTCGGCTGACGCGGTGGTGCCCATCCCGGTGCCCGAGGCCCCGCCGAGCGCCCTGCCCGCCGACCCGGTGCCGGTGCTGCTGCGGCTGGCCGCCCGACACGTCGGGCAGGTGCTGACCGTGCGGTTCACCCGGGCCGGCTGCACCCTCCACCTCCATGACGACGACGGCATACACCTCATCGCCGAAGCTCCCGACCTGCATGCCGTCGAAGGATGAGTCGCGCGGCCGCCGGCTGCGGCGAACCGGTGGTGGCGCTTGTCGACGTCGTCGGCTGACCGACCGGGGAGCGTAGGCTCCGGCCAGTGGAGTGCCCGTCGGATTCGTGCCGGCCGGGCCTGATCTGTTCGGCGTCGTGGGGAGATGGCCGGTGAGCAGGGCGGTCGAGCAGACGAACCGGGCGATGCTGCGCGCCCGGGACGCGATGGACCGCGCGTACGCGCAACCGCTGGACATCCCGACGCTGGCGAGGATCGCGTACGTCTCCGAGGCGCACTTCATCCGTACGTTCCGGGCGACCTTCGGGGAGACGCCGCACCGCTACCTGCAACGGCGTCGGGTGGAGCGGGCCATGTACCTCCTCCTGCACACCGAGCAGGACGTGACCGAGGTGTGCAATGCGGTCGGGTTCGGCAGTCTCGGCACGTTCAGCCGTACCTTCCGACAGATCGTCGGCGAGTCGCCCACCGACTACCGCAAGCGGCGCATCGCGCCGACCGCGCCGGTGCCGGGCTGCTTCACCAAAGCCTGGACGAGGCCGAGCAGTTTTGGATAAGCAGCAGGTCAGGGCGTTGCATTAGCGTTTCGGGCATGACGATGAACGCGATCAGCCGCTCCCAGGTCTACGTCCTCGACCAGGACGAGGCGCTCGACTTCTATGTGGGCAAGCTCGGCCTGGAGGTGCACACCGACCAGGATCTGGGCTTCATGCGGTGGCTCACGGTGAACATCCCCGGTGACCGCCAACGCGAGATCCTGCTGGAGAAGCCCGGCCCGCCGAGCCTCGACCCGGCCACCGCCGAGCAGGTCCGCGAACTGCTCACCAAGGGGGCGGCCGGCGGCTTCCTCTTCATGACCACGGACGACGCCCACAAGGCGCACGAGAACCTCGTCGCCAAGGGTGTCGACATCACCGACGAGCCGATGGAACGGCCGTACGGGATCGACTTCGGCATCCGTGACCCGTTCGGCAACAAGATCCGCATCGGGCAGATGTTCGCGCAGTCCTGAGCGCACCGGGCCGCGCACGTCGAGTGCGGCGCCGTCTGGAATGTTAGGAAGGGCCCCCTGCTATACGCGAGGCGTTAGCAGGGGGCCCTTCCTTTCACTCATTCCGGGACGCGGCGGTAGGCGCCGTCGCTGGCCGAGGTGGCCATCGAGGCGTACGCGCGCAGCGCGGCGGAGACCGGACGCTGCCGGTCGACCGGGGTGTACGGGCGGTCCCGCTTCTCCTGGGCGATCCGGCGGGCCTCCAGCACGTCGGCCGGCACGTTCAGGTCGATCGACCGGTTCGGGATGTCGATGACGATCTCGTCGCCCGGCTCCACCAGCGCGATCAGCCCGCCGGAGGCCGCCTCGGGCGAGACGTGCCCGATGGAGAGCCCGGAGGTGCCGCCGGAGAACCGGCCGTCGGTGAGCAGTGCGCAGGCCCGGCCCAGCCCCCGGCCCTTCAGGAACGAGGTGGGGTAGAGCATCTCCTGCATGCCGGGGCCGCCCTTGGGGCCCTCGTAGCGGATCACCACGACGTCCCCGGCGACGATCTCCTTCGCCAGGATGGCGGTCACCGCGTCGTCCTGCGACTCGTAGACCTTCGCCGGCCCCCGGAAGGTGAGGCACTCCTCGGGCACCCCGGCGGTCTTCACCACGCAGCCGTCGGGCGCGATGTTGCCGTGCAGGATGGCCAGCCCGCCGTCGGCGGAGTACGCGTGCTCCCGGTCGTGGATGCAGCCGTTCGCGGCGTCGGTGTCCAGGCTCGACCAGCGGTTGGTGGTGGAGAACGGCTCGGTGGTCCGCACGCCACCGGGCGCGGCGTGGAACAGCTCGATCGCCTCCGGGGTGGCCGAGCCGCCGCGCACGTCCCAGTCGGCCAGCCACTGGTCGAGTGAGGGGGAGTGCACCGCGTGCACGTCCCGGTGCAACAACCCGGCCCGGTCGAGTTCGCCGAGGATGGCCGGGATGCCACCGGCCCGGTGCACGTCCTCCATGTGGTACTGCGGCGAGTTCGGGGCGACCTTGGACAGGCAGGGCACCCGGCGGGAGATCGCGTCGATGTCGGCCACGGTGAAGTCCATCTCGGCCTCGCGGGCGGCGGCCAGCAGGTGCAGGATCGTGTTCGTCGAGCCGCCCATCGCCACGTCCAGCGCGACGGCGTTCTCGAACGCGGCCCGGGAGGCCACCATCCTCGGCAGCACCGAGGCGTCGTCCTGGTCGTACCACCGCCTGGCGATCTCCACGGCGGTGCGGCCCGCCTCGACGAAGAGCGCCCGGCGGGCGGCGTGGGTGGCCAGCGTCGAGCCGTTGCCCGGCAGGGCCAGCCCGATCGCCTCGGTCAGGCAGTTCATCGAGTTGGCGGTGAACATGCCGGAGCAGGAGCCGCAGGTCGGGCAGGCGGAGCGCTCGATGGCGTCGAGCTGGTCGTCGGTGACGGCCTCGTTCGACGAGGCGACCATCGCGTCGATCAGGTCGATCTTGGAGTGGACGACGCCCTCGATCGCCACCGTCTTGCCGGCCTCCATCGGGCCGCCGGAGACGAAGACCGTCGGGATGTTCAGCCGCAGCGCGGCCAGCAGCATGCCCGGGGTGATCTTGTCGCAGTTGGAGATGCAGACCAGGACGTCCGCGCAGTGCGCGTTGACCATGTACTCCACCGCGTCGGCGATCAACTCCCGGCTGGGCAGGGAGTAGAGCATGCCGGCGTGGCCCATGGCGATGCCGTCGTCGACCGCGATCGTGTTGAACTCCCGGCCCACGCCGCCGGCCTCGGCCACCGCCTCGGCGACCAGCCCGCCGAGGTCCTTGAGGTGTACGTGACCCGGCACGAACTGGGTGAAACTGTTCGCGATGGCGACGATCGGCTTGCCGAAATCGTCGTCGGTCATCCCGGTGGCCCGCCACAGGGCCCGGGCGCCGGCCATCATCCGACCGTGCGTGGAGGTCTTCGACCGCAGCTCAGGCATGCGTACCAGTCTTGCACCGTGAACCCGGTGTCGGACAGGCACACGCACCGTGTCCCAACAGATGCACACCCGATACCCCCACGGCGCAAGCTCATCCGGCAGAGTTGACGGGGTGCACACACCCCCGGCCATGATCGGTGTCGCGGTGTCGAGCGTGCTGGTCGCCCTCACGGCCGGTGTGCTGCTCGCCCTGGCGGTCCGCCGCCGGTCCGCCCCGCACCGCCCGGCGTACGCGTTGCTGGCCGCAGGCGGCGTGATCGCCCTGCTGACCCTGCTGGTCGGGGCGACCGAGGCGCTCACCGTCGGCGGGCACTGGGCGCACGAGCAGTCGCAGCGCACCGGATGGGCCACGCTGGTCGCGTTCGGCACGGCGGCGAGCAGCCTGCTCTTCGGTGCCGGCCTGCTCCGGATGCCCGGTGTCGCCGGCTCGGCGAGCTCCGCCGCCCGACTGGCCCTGGACGGGGTGATCGTCGGCGCCGCGCTCTGGTTCGTGGGGTGGGTGCTGCTCTCCGAGCCGACCCGACTGCTCGGCGCGGCCACTCCGACGGCCTGCCCGGCGATCCTGGTCGCCTCGGCCAGCGCGGCGCTGAGCACCGGACTGGCCGCGATCATGGTCTTCCGTGCCCCGCCGCCCCGGCAGCACCTCGCGGTGCTCGGTGGCGGGATCACCGTGGCCACCGGTGGCGGGCTGGCCATCGCGGCCGGGCTCTGCCAGGGCGGGCCGGGCGTGACCTTCACCGGTGCGGCGGTGCTCGCCCTGGGCCTGCTCGCCGCCGCGCTGGCGGTACGCCGGATCGACCCGCCCGACCAGGTCGCCGTCGACGTGATCCGCCGCGACAGCGAGTACGCGGTGGTGCCGATGGTCGCGATGGCCGCCTCGGCGATGTACCACCTGTTCCAGGACGGCCGGTTCGACGGTCCGGCCATCGTCGCCGGCAGCATCGAGGGCTTCGCCCTGGTCGCCCGGCAGTACCTCACCCTGCACGACGTGCGCGCCTACGCCCGGCGGCTCGCCGAGCGGGAGGCGCACTTCCGCCAGCTCGCGCACACCGACGCGCTGACCGGGCTGGCCAACCGGCGGGGGCTGTTGCAGGCGATGCACCGGTCCGCCGAGGCCCGGGTGCCCTGCGTCCTGCTCGGCCTGGACCTGGACGGCTTCAAGAACGTCAACGACATGCGTGGGCACGACGTCGGTGACGCGGTGCTGGCCGAGGTGGGCCGGCGGCTGCGCGGCAACCTGCGCCCCGGTGACCTGGCCGCCCGGCTGGGCGGTGACGAGTTCGCGGTGCTCATGCACGGTGGTCCGGCCGAGGCGGGAGTGGTGGCCGAGCGGCTGCTCAGGGTGCTCGGCGGTGCCTACGAGCAGTCCGAGGGGCCGGTGTTCCTCTCGGTCAGCATCGGCCTGGCGGGCTGGGCCGAGGAGCCCGACGTCGAGCTGCTGCTGCGTCACGCGGACGCCGCCCTGCGCTACGCCAAGCAGAGCGGCAAGAACCGCATCGAGCGCTACGACGGGGCGTACGACCGGTTGCTGCGTCGCCGCACGACGCTGGAGCACGAGCTGCGCGGCGCGATCGAGCGCGACGAGCTGCGGTTGGTCTTCCAGCCGGTGGCGTCGCTGCCGTCGGTGCGTCCGGTCGGTGCCGAGGCGCTGCTGCGCTGGCGCCATCCGGAGCTGGGCAACGTCCGGCCGGACGAGTTCATCCCGCTCGCCGAGGAGTGCGGGATGATCGCCAAGCTCGGTGCCTGGGTGCTGCACCAGGCGTGCTACCAGCTGTCCCGCTGGCTGGCCGAGGGGCACGACGTCTGGGTGTCGGTCAACGTCTCGCCGCACGAGCTGCACGCCGCCGAGTACGTGGTGCAGGTCGCCGAGGCGCTGCGTGCGCACCACGTCCCGCCGCAGCGGCTGGTGCTGGAGGTCACCGAACACGCGGTCGCCACCGACCTGGACGAGCTGATCCGGCGGCTGACCGCGCTGCGTCTGACCGGTGTGCGGATCGCGCTGGACGACTTCGGGGCGGGCTACTCGTCGTTGGGGCAGTTGCGTCGGCTCCCGATCGACATTCTCAAGATCGATCACAGTCTGGTCGCCGAGCACGAGCCGGTCCGGCCGGTGGGGCAGGACGGCCCGGCCTTCGCGCCGATGGTCGACATCGTGATGCGGCTGGGGCACCAGCTCGGGCTCGAGGTCATCGCCGAGGGCGTGACCAACCCCACGGAACTGGCCGCGGTGGTCGCCGCCGGCTGCCGGTTCGGTCAGGGCGCGCTGTTCGGCTGGGGCGTACCGGCCGAGCACCTGGAGGCGATGCTGGAGGCGGCGACGTCGCCGGGTGCCCGTCCGCTCCGTCCGGTGCCGGTGGGTGAGACGCCGACACGCCCCTACCAGCCGCCCCTTCCGCGCCCGGTCGAGAGCGCGTCCGAGCACGTCGGGCCCGGTGCGGGCGGCGTGCCGGACGGGACGCGCCGAAATCCGTGAACCAATATGTGGGATCAGTTGACTCATCGCGTGAGATGCGTCAGGCTTGGCCCATGTCGTCGAACCGGTCGCTGCGAGTACTTACCTGAGCGCACTCTCCCTGACCGAGAGTGCGCTGGCCCCGTGCATCTGGCACGTGGGCTTTTTTCTTGCCGTCGAACCCATCGGACGCCGCCGGACTGCCGCGTCCACCCGTGAGTAGTCCCACCCACTCCAGCCGAAGGCAAACCGCCATGACGAGACCCACGCCAGAGACCCTCGCCCACTCCGCCCGGCGGGCCCGTAGCGCCGCCGAGAACACCGACGCCGCCCGTGCCGCCGCCCCCACCCCGGCGGTACGCCCCACCCAGGCCCAGGCCGAGGTCTCGGGCGCCGGTTCGCTGGTGCGTTCCCTTGAGGCGCTCGGCGTCGACGTCGTCTTCGGTATCCCGGGTGGCGCGATCCTTCCGGCGTACGACCCGCTCTACGACTCGACCGTCCGGCACATCCTGGTCCGGCACGAGCAGGGCGCCGGGCACGCGGCCACCGGCTACGCGCAGGCCACCGGCCGGGTCGGGGTGTGCATCGCCACCTCCGGGCCGGGCGCGACGAACCTGGTCACCCCGATCGCCGACGCGTACATGGACTCGGTGCCGCTGGTGGCGATCACCGGTCAGGTGGCGCGGCCCTCGATCGGCACGGACGCCTTCCAGGAGGCGGACATCCAGGGCATCACGCTGCCGGTGACCAAGCACAACTTCCTGGTGCAGAACGCCACCGAGATTCCTCGGGTGCTGGCCGAGGCGTTCCACCTGGCCTCGACCGGCCGTCCCGGGCCGGTGCTGGTGGACATCCCCAAGGACGTGCTCCAGGCGCCGACCACCTTCGCCTGGCCGCCCACCCTGGACCTGCCCGGCTACCGGCCCACCCTGCACCCGCACGGCAAGCAGATCCGGGAGGCGGCCCGGCTGATGAGCAACGCCCGTCGCCCGGTGCTCTACGTCGGCGGCGGTGTGCTCAAGGCCGGCGCCACCGAGGGCCTGCGCAAGCTGGCCGAGCTGACCGGAATCCCGGTGATCACCACGCTGATGGCGTTGGGCGCCTTCCCCGACTCGCACCGGCAGCACCTGGGCATGCCCGGCATGCACGGCACCGTCGCCGCCGTCTACGGCCTGCAGAAGGCCGACCTGATCGTGGCGTTGGGCGCCCGGTTCGACGACCGGGTCACCGGCAAGCTGGACTCGTTCGCCCCGGACGCCGCCGTGGTGCACGCCGACATCGACCCGGCCGAGATCGGCAAGAACCGGCACGCGGACGTGCCGATCGTGGGCGACGCCCGGCACGTCATCGACGAGCTGCTGGCGGCGGTCAACGCCGAGCGGGCCGCGGGCCGTGGCGCCGACCTCACCGACTGGTGGGCGCAGCTCGACGACCTGCGTGAGCGGTACCCGCTGGGCTACGAGGAGCCCGGCGACGGCACCCTCTCCCCGCAGTACGTGATCAAGCGGCTGGGGGAGATCGTCGGGCCGGACGCGATCTACGTCGCCGGGGTCGGCCAGCACCAGATGTGGGCCTCGCAGTTCATCTCGTACGAGAAGCCGCAGACCTGGCTGAACTCCGGCGGTCTCGGGACCATGGGGTACGCGGTGCCGGCGGCGATGGGCGCCAAGGTCGGCATGCCGGAGACGGTGGTCTGGGCGATCGACGGCGACGGCTGCTTCCAGATGACCAACCAGGAGCTGGCCACCTGTGCCCTGGAGGGCATCCCGGTCAAGATCGCCGTGATCAACAACGGCAACCTCGGCATGGTCCGCCAGTGGCAGACGCTGTTCTACGGCGAGCGGTACTCCAACACCGACCTCGGCACCCACAAGCACCGCATCCCGGACTTCGTCAAGCTCGCCGAGGCGCTGGGCTGCATCGGGCTGCGGTGCGAGAACGCCGAGGACGTCGACAAGACCATCGAGGCCGCTATGGCCATCAACGACGCGCCCGTGGTGATCGACTTCGTGGTCGGCAAGGACGCCATGGTCTGGCCGATGGTCGCTGCCGGCACCAGCAACGACGAGATCATGTTCGCCCGTGGCGTCCGCCCGACCTTCGACGAGGATGACATCTGATGACCATGCATACTCTCTCCGTGTTGGTGGAGAACAAGCCGGGTGTGCTGGCCCGCGTCTCCGGGCTGTTCTCCCGTCGCGGGTTCAACATCGACAGTCTCGCCGTCGGTGAGACCGAGAACCCGGACGTCTCCCGGATCACCATCGTGGTCAACGCCGAGTCGTCCCCGCTGGAGCAGGTCACCAAGCAGCTCAACAAGCTGGTCAACGTGCTCAAGATCGTCGAGTTGGACCCGTCGACCTCGGTGGCGCGCGAGCTGCTGCTGGTGAAGGTGCGCGCGGACCGCAACGCCCGCGCCCAGGTCCTGGAGACGGTCAACCTGTTCCGGGCCCGGGTGGTCGACGTGGCCTCCGACACGCTCACCATCGAGGCCACCGGCACCCCGGACAAGCTCGACGCGCTGCTGCGCGACCTCGAACCCTTCGGGATCAAGGAGATGGTGCAGTCGGGTCTGGTGGCGATCGGCCGCGGTTCGCGCGCCATCACCGCCGGCCCCGCGCTGCGGGCCGCCTGACCCGAGACCGCGGCCCGTCGCGCGGGCCGTCCGAACCGAACCGCCGGCCCGGCTCCTCCGGCCGCGGCAACCACGAAGCCACGACGGGCCACTGCGGCCGCCGTACGAAAGGGAAGTCATGAGCGTTGAGGTGTACTACGACGACGACGCCGACCTGGGCCTGATCCAGTCGAAGAAGGTCGCCGTGATCGGGTACGGCAGCCAGGGCCACGCCCACGCGTTGTCGCTGCGCGACTCGGGTGTCGACGTGGTGGTCGGTCTGAAGGAGGGCTCGAAGAGCCGGGCCAAGGCGGAGGAGCAGGGCCTGCGGGTGCTCACCCCGGCCGAGGCGGCCGCCGAGGCCGACGTGATCATGGTGCTGGCGCCGGACACCGCGCAGCGTCACATCTACGCCGAGTCGATCGCGCCGAACCTCAGCGCCGGCAAGGCGCTGTTCTTCGGGCACGGCTTCAACATCCGGTACGGCCTGATCACGCCGCCGGCCGAGGTGGACGTGGCGATGGTCGCCCCGAAGGGCCCCGGTCACCTGGTCCGTCGGCAGTACTCCGACGGCAAGGGTGTGCCCTGTCTGGTCGCCGTCGAGCAGGACGCCAGTGGCAGCGCGCTCGCGCTGGCCCTGTCGTACGCCAAGGGCATCGGTGGCACCCGGGCGGGCGCCATCAAGACCTCCTTCAAGGAGGAGACCGAGACCGACCTCTTCGGCGAGCAGGCGGTCCTCTGCGGCGGTGCCGCGGCGCTGGTGCAGACCGGTTTCGAGGTGCTCACCGAGGCCGGGTACGCCCCCGAGGTGGCCTACTTCGAGTGCCTGCACGAGCTGAAGCTCATCGTCGACCTGATGTACGAGGGCGGCATCGCCCGGATGCGGTACAGCGTCTCCGACACCGCCGAGTACGGCGACCTGTCCCGGGGCCCGCGCGTCATCGACGGCCGGGTCAAGGAGGAGATGCGCAAGATCCTCGGTGAGATCCAGAACGGCGAGTTCGCCCGCGAGTGGGTCGCCGAGGACGAGGCCGGCCGCCCCAACTTCGGCAAGTGGCAGGCGGAGGGCGCGGCGCACCCGATCGAGGAGACCGGCGCCAAGCTGCGCGGCATGATGAGCTGGGTCGACCGGCCGATCACCGAGACGGCCTGAGACCTCGGCCACCTGAGAGCACTCTCACCGACGGCACCCGGACCCGACGTTCTCCCCGACGTCGGGACCGGGTGCCGTGCTGTTCACCGAGGTGGCTAACGATCGTTAACACGCACGTCACGTCCGGTTTGTGAGGGCACTCACCCCGTAGTCCGGGGCACGCCGGCCTACCCGCCCCCTACGATCGCGGGTAGGTGCTCCAGGCGGCACCTGACGGCCATGGCCCCGCCCGCGCCGGGCGCAGCGCAGCGTCCCCGCACCGGCCGACCGCTCTGACGACATCTACGAGGACCAATGACTCCTGTCGTACTGATCGCCGAAGAACTCGCCCCCGCCGCCATCGAGGTGCTCGCCCACGACTTCGACGTCCGGCACGTCGACGGCACCGACCGCCCGGCTCTGCTCTCGGCGCTCTCCGAGGCCCACGCCGTCATCGTCCGCAGTGCCACCCAGATCGACGCCGAGGCGATCGCCGCCGCTCCGCGACTCAAGGTCGTGGCGCGCGCCGGGGTGGGTCTGGACAACGTCGAGGTGCCCGCCGCCACC
This sequence comes from Verrucosispora sp. SN26_14.1, assembly GCF_004307965.1. Lineage (NCBI taxonomy): Bacteria > Bacillati > Actinomycetota > Actinomycetes > Micromonosporales > Micromonosporaceae > Micromonospora > Verrucosispora sp. SN26_14.1. The sequence continues at coordinate 25,071 of NZ_SISL01000035.1, forward strand.
GCGCGGGGTGTCATGGTCGTCAACGCCCCCACCTCGAACATCGTCTCCGCTGCCGAGCAGGCCGTCGCCCTGCTGCTCGCGGTCGCCCGCAACACCGCCAGCGCCAGCGCCGCGCTCAAGGCGGGGGAGTGGAAGCGGTCCAAGTACACCGGTGTGGAGATGCAGGGCAAGACCGTCGGCGTGGTGGGCCTGGGCCGCATCGGCGTGCTGTTCGCGCAGCGCATCGCGGCGTTCGGCACCCGGCTGATCGCGTACGACCCGTACATCCAGCCGGCTCGCGCCGCGCAGCTCGGCGTACGCCTGGTCGGGCTGGAGGAGTTGCTGCGGGAGAGCGACTTCATCTCCATCCACCTGCCGAAGACCCCGGAGACCGTGGGCCTGATCGGTGAGAAGGAGCTGTCCATCGTCAAGCCGGGCGTGCGGATCGTCAACGCCGCCCGGGGCGGCCTGGTCGACGAGCAGGCGCTGGCCGACGCGCTGGCCGAGGGCCGCGTCGCGGGCGCCGGTGTGGACGTGTACGCCAAGGAGCCGTGCACCTCCTCGCCGCTGTTCGCCCTCGACAACGTGGTGGCCACCCCGCACCTGGGCGCCTCCACCGCCGAGGCGCAGGACAAGGCCGGTCTGGCCGTGGCCAAGAGCGTCAAGCTGGCCCTGCAGGGCGAGTTCGTGCCGGACGCGGTCAACGTGCAGGCCGGCGGTGTGGTCGCCGAGGACGTACGCCCGCTGCTGCCGCTGGCCGAGAAGCTCGGCCGGGCCTTCACCGCGGTCGCCGGTGGGATCGCCGCCAGCGTCACCGTCGAGGTGCGCGGCGAGATCGTCGACCACGACGTCACCGTGCTCAAGCTCGCCGCCACCAAGGGGCTGTTCAGCTCGGTGGTGGAGGAGCAGGTCACCTACGTCAACGCGCCGCACCTGGCCGCCCAGCGCGGTGTGGAGGTGTCGCTGACGACCCAGACCGACACCGTCGAGTACCCCGTCCTGGTCACCGTGCGCGGCGCGCTGCCCGACGGCCGTACGGTGAGCGTCTCCGGCACGGTGACCCACGCGGGCACCCGGGACATCATCAAGCTGACCGAGGTGGACGGCTTCGACGTGGAGATCGGTGCGGAGGGCATCCTGCTGTTCCTCCGCTACGCCGACCGCCCGGGCGTGGTCGGCACCGTCGGCACGCTGCTCGGTGAGGCCGGCATCAACATCGCCGCGATGCAGGTGGCCCGTCGGGAGGCCGGCGGCGAGACGCTGATGACCCTCACCGTCGACCAGGCGCTCGGTGCCGAGCTGCTCACCTCGGCCGCCGACTCGATCGGCGCGACCTCGGCCAGCGCGGCGGACCTGCGCGACGAGTAGTCCACACACGACCGACAGGGGCCCGGCCGTCGGCCGGGCCCCTCGTCGTGTCGCCGTCGCCGGCACGGACCGACAGGGTGTCGGCACACGGCCGGGCGGGGCGGGTCAGCCGGGCAGGCGGACGGTGGTCGGCGGCGGGTAGACCGAGCCGTCCTGCGCGTCGAACAGCATCAGCCGGTACTCGCCGGCCAGCCGCTCGATGTCCAGCAGCACCTGGTCGGGGCAGCCCGGGTCCAGGTTCATCTCCACGTGGTCGGCCGCCGCGTGCAGCGGCATCACCGCCCAGGGCGTCGGTCGGCCGGTCGGCCGGTCCGGGTAGCTGGCGGTGATCGCCCGATAGAAGGCCACCACCCGTGGGTCCGGTTGGCGTTCGCCGTGCCGGCCGCTCCGGCACTGCTGCACCGCCGCTCGTACGTCCTCGGGCGTCGCCCCGTCCGGCAGGGCCCACACGCTCAGATCGAAACTCACGGCGGACAGCGTGCCATCCGATGTGCACGTTGTCGAAAACGGGCCGGTTGCGAAACGATTCAGCGTGCCGCTGGAACCATTCCAGACGCTCCCCTGTGGAGCCCTTGCCGCGAATCACGTCAATTCGATAGCGTACGTGTGCGGTCACCGGCCGAGTTCGTGGCAGCGGCCCGTCTTCGGGTGGCGAGGTCGACGTCCGGCCGACCGGCCCGCACCCCTCGATTGCGTGAGCCATGCGCATTCGTCGCCGACCGGCCTCCACGGTCGTTGCCGCGGCTGTGGAGGCCGATCGCTGTCACCACCCACATTCGACACCCGCTTCGGGCCCGCCTCGATCAGCGCCGGGCGGCGAACAACGCGTGGTAGTCCGAATCACCGCGGAACCAGGACAGTCCGGCCGACCCGGCGGCGTACAGGGCGGTGGCGTACGCGTCGGCCACCGACAGGTCGGGACCGACCACCGTGGCGGCGACCAGTTCGTCGGCGGGTTCACCGGTGTGCGGATCCACCACGTGCCCCTGCCGTCCGGTCACCCCGGAGGTGCCGATCGCGCCCGCCGTCATCTCCAGCACCAGCGGTTCCCGGCGCCGGTCGGTCGGGTGGTGCACCGCGATCCGCCACGGCCCACCGTGTGCGGCGTTGCCGCATACCACCAGGTCGGCGCCGGCGAGCACGGCGTAGTCGTGGATGCCGGCGGCGCGCAGCCGGGCCGCGGCCCGTTCGAC
>NZ_SISL01000350.1:0-6244 GCF_004307965.1 Verrucosispora sp. SN26_14.1
GGCCACCAGCGCGCCGACCCGGAGCAGCCGTCGCCGGCCGCGTTCGACCAGCTCGGCGAAGGGCGGTGTGGTGGGTACGGCCCGCAGCAGCCGGTCCACCCGGACCCGGCCGAGGAACATCAGCGTGCCCAGCAGCACGGTGGCGGCGCTGAGGCCCAGTGCGGGCGTGAAGCCGTGCCAGAACGCCAGGTACGGCGGTGTGCCCTCCGGCCGGGCCGCGTCGGCGGCGCGTTCCACCAGTGGACTCAGCACCGACACCGCCGGACCGAGCACGGTCGCCGTCACCGCGGCGACCGCCGCCGGGGCGAGGAACGCCCAGGAGGGTTCGCGCAGTCGCCGCTGCCGGGTCGGCCCCTCGACCATCCCGTGCACCAGGCGGGCCGCGTACGCGAACGTGAGCACGGAGGCGAGGACGCCGAGCCCGGCGGCGACCCAGCCCAGCCGGCCGACGCCGTGCGCATCGCCGAATGCCTCGAAGATCGCCTCCTTGCCGACGAACCCGATGGTGGGCGGTAACCCCGCCATCGACATCGCGGCCAGCACGGTGAGCCAGACCGTCACCGGCATCACCCGGTGCAGACCGGACAGCTCCCGGACGTCCCGGCTGCCCGCCTGGTGGTCGATGATGCCGACCAGCATGAACAGCGTCGCCTTGAACAACGCGTGCGCGACGGTGTACAGGATCGCCGCCGCGTCGGCCGCCGGGGTGCCCACGCCGATCACGCCGACCAGCAGCCCGAGCTGGCTGACGGTCGAGTACGCCAGCAGCGCCTTGAGGTCGTACTGCCGCAGCGCCAACAGCGCGCCGACGATCGCGGTGAGCAGCCCGACCGACATCAGTGTGACGTCCCACACCACCGTGCCGCCGAACACGGCGGAGAAGCGCATCAGCAGGTAGATGCCGGCCTTGACCATCGTCGCCGCGTGCAGGTACGCGCTCACCGGGGTGATCGCCACCATCGCGCCGGGCAGCCAGAAGTGGAACGGCAACTGGGCCGACTTGGTGATCGCGGCGAGCACGATCAGGGCCCCGGCCGCCCAGGCGGTGCCGCCGCGCAGCCGCTCCGGCTCGGCGACGATCGTCTCCAGGCTGGTGGTGCCGGTCTGCACCGCCAGCAGCACGATCGCGGTCAGCAGGGCGAGCCCGCCGGCCACGGTGACCAGCAGCGCCTGCACGGCCGGGCCGGTGGCCGCCGGACGTCCGCCCTGTCCGATCAGGACGAACGAGAGGATGGAGGTCAGCTCCCAGAAGACGAAGAGGACCAGCAGGTCGTCGGCGAGCACCAGGCCCAGCATCGCGGCGGCGAACAGGGTCATGGTGACGTACACCCGCTCCTGCCCGTCGTCGTCGACGCTGAGGTAGCGGGGGCAGTAGGCCATGATCAGCGCGCCGACGCCGAGCGCCAGCAGCGCGAAGACCAGACCGAGCGCGTCCATCCGCAACGCGGCGTCGACTCCGAGGCCGGGCAGCCACCGCCAGCCGAGGGTGACGTACCGGTCGTCCAGGATCGTCGGCAGCCGGGTGAGCAGCAGACCGGCCGCGACCAGGTAGCCGACGGCCAGTGGGTAGCCGGCGTTCCGCCCGAGGCGCCGGGTCAGCAGCGGTACGCAGGCCGCCAGCCCGAGCTGCCAGGCGAGCGCCACGGCGAGGATCACGACGCCGCCCGCCCGGCCGGGAGCACCTCGGATGCCGGTGCCGTCGCCATGTCAACGCCCGGTGGCACGGTCGCCGGACGCCCCCGGGCCGGGGCGGCCCCACGGGGTCTGCGTCCGGTCGCGCATGTCCCTCCTCGGTCAGGTGTCGGGGCGTCCGACGCCGCTTACCCGGCAGAACCGACGACATGCGCTGCGTGAACCACAAATCAGTCAGTAAGCACCCAAACACCTGCGCCAGTCGGCGTTGGCGAGAAACATGGTTAGCCTGAGAGGCCAGTGAGATTGTTGCGGCAGACGAGGCTCGCACGTCGCGAACCCAACGGCGGGTCCAGGTGCTCCGTACAGAGCTGCCGTGACGGCGACGAGGAGGAGGCCCGTGACTCAACAGACCTGGGACGAAGTTGGCGGATTGCTGCCGCACGACGAGTTCCGCGCAGCGAGCGACGCCATCGTGGCCAACATCGAACAGGTCATCGAGGGCAAGACCGCCACCGTGCGGCTTGCTCTGGCCGTCCTGCTCGCCGAAGGGCATCTGCTCATCGAGGATGTGCCCGGCGTCGGCAAGACCAAGCTGGCCAAGGCCCTCGCGCGCTCCATCGACTGCTCCGTCCGCCGCATCCAGTTCACCCCCGACCTGCTGCCCAGCGACGTCACCGGCGTCAGCGTCTACAACCAGGAGACGCACGACTTCGAGTTCCGGCCGGGTGCCGTCTTCGCCAACCTGGTCGTCGGCGACGAGATCAACCGGGCCTCGCCGAAGACCCAGTCCGCGCTGCTGGAGTGCATGGAGGAACGGCAGGTCACCGTCGACGGGGTGACGTACCAGTTGCAGACCCCGTTCATGGTGATCGCCACCCAGAACCCGATCGAGATGGAGGGCACGTACCCCCTGCCGGAGGCGCAGCGGGACCGCTTCACCGCCCGGATCGCGATGGGCTACCCCGACCCCAGTGCCGAGCTGGCGATGCTCGACGCCCACGGCGCGGTGGACCCGCTGCCGGCACTGCGCCCGGTCTCCGACTCCGACACCGTGCGCCGGCTGATCGGTCACGTCCGGCAGGTGCACGTCGCCGACGCGGTCAAGCAGTACGCGATCGACCTGGTCACCGCCACCCGCGAGGCACCCGAACTGCGGCTCGGCGCGTCCCCGCGATGCACCCTGCAACTGCTGCGCACCGCCCGCGCGGTGGCCGCCCTCGACGGGCGCGACTACGTCCTCCCCGACGATCTCCAGGTACTCGCCGTACCGGTCCTGGCGCACCGGCTCATCCCCACCGCCGACGCCCAGCTCGCCCGGCGTACCACCGACGCGATCGTGGCGGACCTGGTGCACCGGCTGCCGCTGCCGCACGACCGCCAGCGTTCGCCGTACGACAGCCGCCCGCCGGCCGGCAACGGTCGCGCCCCGTTCGAACCCCGGAGGCCGTGACGTGCGTGACGGCTTACGCGGCCTGACCACCCGCGGTCGCTCCTTCCTGGCCGCCGCGCTGGCGGCCGCCGTCTCCGCCGGCATCCTCGGCGAGAAGGACCTGCTGCGAGTAGCCGTGCTGCTGGCCGTCCTCCCGCTGCTCGCCGCGCTCTACGTCGGCCGCAGCCGTTACAAGCTCGCCTGTCACCGCTCGTTGGACCCGCACCGGGTGCCGGTCGGCGCCACCGCCCGGATGGTGCTGCGGTTGCAGAACCTGTCCCGGTTGCCCACCGGAACCCTGCTGCTGGAGGACCGACTGCCGTACGCGCTCGGCAGCCGGCCCCGGGTGGTGCTGGAACGGCTCGGCGCGCACCAGGCCAGCTCGGTGGCGTACACCGTGCGGGCGGACGTGCGCGGCCGGTACGAGGTGGGGCCGCTGGTGGTCCGGATGACCGACCCGTTCGGTCTGTGCGAACTGAGCCGGGCCTTCCCGGGCACCGACTCGCTGACCGTGGTGCCGCAGGTGGTGCCGCTGCCGGCGGTGCGGCTGCCCGGTGAGTACGCCGGCAGCGGCGAGAGCCGGGCCCGCTCGGTGGCGGTGCACGGCGAGGACGACGCGGCGACCCGCGAGTACCGGCGCGGCGACGACCTGCGCCGGGTGCACTGGAAGTCGACCGCGCGCACCGGGGAGCTGATGGTGCGCCGGGAGGAACAGCCCTGGGAGAGCCGCGCGACGGTCCTGCTGGACACCCGGGCGTACGGCCACCAGGGCGACGGCCCGACGGCCAGTTTCGAGTGGGCCGTCTCGGCCGCCGCCAGCATCGCCGTGCACCTGCGTCAGGCCGGCTACAAGCTGCGCCTGGTCACCGGCTCCGGCGCGGACGTGAACGCGACCGAGGGCGCCGGTGACGGTCTGCTCCTCGACCAGCTCGCGGAGGTCCGGCTGGACGAACGCGTCGAGATCACCGCCCTGGTGCAACACGTCCGGCAGCGCTCCGACGGCGGTCTGATCATCGGCGTCTTCGGGTCGCTGAGCACCGCCGAGGCGGAGGTGCTGTCCGGGCTGCGGGCCAACGGCGCCACCTGCGTCTGCTTCCTGCTGGACAGCTCTGCCTGGCTGAACCTGCCGGCGCAGGCCCGGACCGAGGCCGACCAGGCACACGACACCGCCGCGCTGGCCCTGATGCAGTCCGGCTGGCGGGTGATCGGCGTCGACCACGGCGGCCGGTTGCCGGCGCTCTGGCCGCAGGCCGGCCGGGGCTCGCAGGGTTTCGCCCTGCGGGCCGCGATGGCCGAGACGGTGGCCGGCGGCGTGCGATGAACGGAAGGTCCCTCTCATGATCGCCCATCGGAACCTGGGTCTGGTGGCCGCCGCCGCGACCCTGCTCGCCGCCGCGCCCCTGTCGGCCATCTTCGAACAGTGGACCTGGCTGGTGCAGTCGGTCATCGCGGTGGCCGCGGTGGCCGCCGCGGCGGCCCTGTCCCGGCTCGGCCGGACCCCGCTGTGGGCCCAGATCCTGGCCATGGTCGCCGGCCTCACCCTGGCCCTGACCTGGCTCTTCCCCAGCGGCGAGGAACTGCTCGCGGTGCTGCCCACGCCGGCCACCTTCGGGCACTTCGCCGAGTTGCTCAGCTCCTCGGTCGACGACATGCGCTCGCACGGCGTGAAGGTGCCGGACACCGACCCGCTGCTGTTCATCACCGTGCTCGGCGTCGGCGGCGTCGCGGTCCTGGTCGACGTGCTCTGCGTCGGGCTGCGCCGGCCCGCCCTGGCCGGCCTGCCGATGCTGGCCATCTACTCGGTGCCGGTGGCGGTCTACGTGGACAGCGTGCCGCCGCTGCCGTTCGCCATCGGGGCCGCCGGCTTCCTCTGGCTGCTGGTCACCGACAACGTCGACCGGGTCCGGCGGTTCGGCCGGCGGTTCACCGGGGACGGCCGCGACGTCGACGTCTGGGAGGCGTCCCCGCTGGCCGCCGCCGGACGGCGGCTGGCCGTGGTGGGCCTGGCGCTGGCCGTCCTGGTGCCGCTGGCCGTACCGGGCATGACCTCCGGCCTGATGAACAACCTGAACTCCGGCGTCGGCAGCGGTCTGGGCGGGCAGGGCTTCGGCGGCGCGCCCGGCCGCGTCGACCTGTTCGCCGCGCTCAGCGGCACGCTGAACCAGTCCGAGACCACCGACCTGGTCACCGTGACCACCACCGAGGAGGAGCCGTTCTATCTGCGCTTCGGCGTCGCCGACGAGCTGCGCGGCGACGGCTTCCGGGTACGCGGACCGAACGGCAGCCGGGTCACCGGTGAGCTGCCCGACCCGTCGGAGCAGCAGGTACGGGGGGTCGAGCGGACCCGGCACCGGGCCACCGTCGAGGTGACCCGGGCCCTGGCCATGCCGCTGATGCCGGTGTACGCCGAGCCGGTCGACTTCACCGACCTGAACCGGAACTGGTTCTACGACCAGGACCTGCAGGTGGTCTTCTCGAACCGGGAGAACTCCCGGGAGAAGTCGTACTCGTTCGACTACGTCCGTTCGACGTACACGCCGCAGGCCCTGCGCGCGGCCCGGGCGCTGTCCGCCGACGACCCCCGCCGGGTCCAGCAGACCGTCACCCCCGACGTGCCCGAGGTGCGGACCCTGGTCGCCGACCTGATCCGGGGCAAGCGCACCGAGTACGACAAGGTGCGCGCGATCTACGACTACTTCTCCGAGGAGAACGGCTTCACCTACCAGCTCAGCACCGAACAGGGCACCAGCGGGCAGGAGATCCTCGACTTCCTGGAGAACAAGGCCGGCTACTGCCAGCAGTACGCGGCGGCGCTGGCCTGGATGGTCCGCGACGCCGGCATCCCCGCCCGGGTGGCCTTCGGGTTCACCAACGGCAGTCGGCGTACCGCCGACACCCTCACCCTGACCAACCGGAACCTGCACGCCTGGACCGAGGTGTACTTCGACCAGATCGGGTGGGTGCCCTTCGACGCCACCCCGACCTACGGCGTGCCGGGCTCGGCCCGTTCCGCGTGGGCGCCGGACGTCAACGCCCCGGAGGACAACACCCCGCAGACCGACGCCACGGAGGCGCCCGACGCGGATGACCCGTCAGCCGGGCCGGACGCCGGACCGGACCAGTTCCAGGAGGGCGACGACCCGGCCGTCGGTGCCGCCCCGGGCGCGCCCACCCAGCAGG
>NZ_SISL01000351.1:0-6204 GCF_004307965.1 Verrucosispora sp. SN26_14.1
GCCCTCGCGGGCGGCGGCGAGGTGGGCGAGGCCGCCGGGCAGTGGCTGCGGGTCGCCGCCTTCGGTGCGCCCGGTCTGCTGCTCGCCGCCGCCGGCAACGGCTGGATGCGGGGTGTGCAGGACACCCGCCGGCCGCTGTACTTCGTGGTCGGTCCGAACCTGCTCTCCGCGGTGCTCTGCCCGGTGCTGGTCTATCCGGTGGGGATGGGGCTGATCGGCTCGGCGGTGGCCAACGTGATCGCGCAGACCATCGGCGGCGTGCTCTTCGTCGGCGCGCTGATCTCCGAGCGGGCGCCGCTGCGCCCGAACCTCCCGGTCATCCGCCAGCAACTCGTGCTCAGCCGTGACCTGCTGGTCCGGGGCGTGGCGTTCCAGGTCAGCTTCCTGTCGGCCACCGCCGTGGCGGCCCGGTTCGGGGCTGCCGTGGTCGGTGCCCACCAGATCGCCGTGCAGCTCTGGTTCTTCGCCGCGCTGGTGCTCGACGCGTTGGCCATCGCCGCGCAGGCGCTGGTCGGTGCGGCTCTCGGTGGTGGTGACGCGGCGGTGGCGCGGGCCCTGGCCCGTCGGGTCGCCTGGTTGGGCGCGGTCTGCGGCACCGCGTTCGGGGCGCTGGTGGCGGCCGGTGCCGGCGTGGTGCCGGCCCTGTTCACCCCGGACACCGCCGTGCACGCGCAGGCGATGGTGGCGTGGCCGTGGTTCGTCGCGATGCTTCCCCTGGCCGGTGTGGTGTTCGCCCTGGACGGGGTGCTGATCGGTGCCGGTGACATCCGCTACCTGCGCAATCTGACCGTGGCCGGTGCGCTGGGCGGCTTCCTGCCGGCGATCTGGCTCGCCTACGCCTTCGACCTCGGCCTCGGCGGGATCTGGGCGGGCCTGATGCTGTTCGTCGTGATCCGGCTGGTCGGCCTGGTGCTGCGGCTGCGCAGCGGTGCCTGGGCGGTGACCGGCGCGGTCCGGGACGAGGCACGGACGCCCGACGCCGTCGCGTGACGGCGGCTCAGATCAGGCTGAAGATCCCGTAGGCCGCCAGCACCAGGATCAGCGCCAGCGTCCAGGCGACGACCATCATGACTATCTTGGTGGTGACCGGAAAGCGCTGGTACAGCCGTTGTCGCCGCTGCCAGGCCCACCATCGGCCCCGCAGCCACCGCGCTCCGGGCAGCGCGGCGAGGCGGTCGCCGACCCGGGCCCCCAGGGTGCGTCGAGGCGGGGGCGGGTCGCGCATCCAGTCGGGCAACATGCTCGGCTGGTCGGGAGTCCGCAGGCTCACCGGGCGCTCGGGATCTCGCTTGCGGACGGTGCCGTCGCTCGTGGCCATCTCGTCTCCTCGCGATCCGCCGGTGGCACCTCGCCGCCATCGGCGCACCATCCTGGCAGGGCCGCGACCGGCGCGTACAGCCGATTTCCGGCCGGTCGTCCGGTGTCGGTCGCGCTCGGGCGGTCTGGCAGGCTTGCACGTCGTGAGCACTGACGGTCTGATCGTGGTGGACAAGCCCGGCGGCATGACGTCGCACGACGTGGTGGCGAGGATCCGCCGATTCGCGCGTACCCGGCGGGTCGGGCACGGCGGCACGCTCGACCCGATGGCCACCGGGGTCCTGGTGATCGGCGTGAACCGGGCCACCCGGCTGCTGACCTACGTGATCGGGGCGGACAAGAGCTACACCGCCACCGTCCGCCTCGGCCAGTCCACGGTCACCGACGACGCGGAGGGTGACGTGATCGCCACCACGCCCGCCGGCACCGTCACCGACGAGGCGATCCACGCCGCGCTGGCGGACCTGACCGGCGAGATCGACCAGGTGCCGAGCGCGGTGAGCGCCATCAAGATCGACGGACAGCGGGCGTACAAGCGGGTGCGGTCGGGGGAGAGCGTCGACCTGCCGGCCCGGCGGGTCACCGTGTCCCGCCTCGACGTGCTGGCGATCCGCCGCGAGCAGCCGGACGTCGTCGACGTGGACGTCGACGTGTCCTGCTCCACCGGGACGTACATCCGGGCCATCGCCCGCGACGCGGGCCGGGCGCTCGGGGTCGGTGGGCACCTGACCGCGCTGCGGCGGACCGCGGTGGGTGGCTTCACCCTGGCCGAGGCCGCCACGCTCGACGAGCTGGAGCAGCGTGCGCCCGAGGTGGTCGGGGTGCCGCTCGCGGCCGCCGCCGACCGGTTCTTCCCCCGTCGGGACGCCGACGCGGACGAGGCGAAGGTGCTCTCCCACGGTGGGCCGTTGGAGCCGGTCGGGCTGGCCGGGCCGTACGCGGTCTTCGATCCGGCCGGCGGGTTGATCGCTATCGTCAGCGAGCGGGGTGGCCGGGCCCGCGCGGAGATTGTGCTCGCCCCGGCCTGACGGCGGGTGCCGGCCCGGACGGTGCGGGCGGGCGGACTAGCGGAGGAACAGCATGCAACGGTGGCGGGGCTTCGACGCGGTGCCCGGCGGGTGGGGGCGGTCCGTCGTCACCATCGGCGTCTTCGACGGCGTGCACAAGGGGCACCAGGCGACCATCGGCCACACCGTCGCCCGGGCCCGCGAGCTGGGCGTGCAGTCGGTGGTGGTCACCTTCGACCCGCACCCGGCCGAGGTGGTCCGGCCCGGCTCCCACCCGGCGGTGCTCACCGAACCGGCCCGCAAGGCCGAGCTGATCGAGTCGCTCGGCGTGGACGTGCTCTGCGTGGTGCCGTTCACCGCCGAGTTCTCCCGGCTGCCCGCCGAGGCGTTCGTGCACGACGTCCTGGTCGCGCACCTGCACGCCGCGCTGGTGGTGGTGGGGGACAACTTCCGGTTCGGGCACCGGGCGGCCGGGGACGTCGCCCTGCTCGACCGGCTCGGCCGTACGTTCGGCTTCGCCGTGGAGGACGCCCCGCTGATCTCCGAGGCGGGCACCGTCTTCTCGTCCACGTACATCCGCTCCTGCGTCGACGCGGGGGACGTGGCCGCCGCGGCGGTCGCGCTGGGACGCCCGCACCGGCTGGAGGGGGTCGTCGTCCGGGGTGACCAGCGCGGCCGGGAACTGGGCTTCCCCACCGCGAACCTGCTCTGCCACCGGTACGCGGCGGTCCCGGCGGACGGCATCTACGCGGCCCGGATGATCCGTCGGGGGCAGCGGCACCCGCTGGCCGCCGCGGTCTCGATCGGCACCAATCCCACCTTCTCCGGCCGCGAGCGGCGGGTCGAGGCGTACGCGCTGGACTTCGACGGTGACCTCTACGGCGAGCGGCTCGCCCTGGACTTCGTGTCCCGCCTGCGCGGGCAGGTCCGGTACGACGCGATCGAACCGTTGGTCGCCCAGATCACCGAGGACGTCGCGCAGACGCGCCGGGCGCTGGGCTGAGGGCTCGTCAGGGCGATCCCGACCAGGTGCTGGTAGGCTGGCATGGACGTCGGCTGACCGACGTGGGGCCTCGCTGCCTGCTCGACGCCGCGGGCGCGTAGGCCGTTCGTCGCCGGTGCCCTAGCCCGGCCCGACGAACCGTATCGACAACCCACCAGAACAGGGAGAACATGGCGCTCGACCAGCAGGCCAAGGCCAAGATCCGCGAAGAGTACGCGACCGCCGAGGGTGACACCGGGTCGCCCGAGGTGCAGGTCGCGGTCCTCACCAAGCGGATCGCCGAGCTCACCGAGCACCTGAAGGTGCACAAGCACGACCACCACAGCCGCCGTGGGCTGCTGCTGCTGGTCGGCCGTCGCCGTCGGCTGCTCAACTACGTGCAGAAGAAGGACATCAACCGCTACCGGTCGCTCATCGAGCGACTCGGTCTGCGTCGGTGACGTGACGGGGGGAGCGGCCCGACGGGCTGCTCCCCCCGTCCGCGTCCCACCCGAGACACGGGCCGCGCGCACCTGAGACAAGGGGAGCCGTCGGCGTACCGGTCTCCGGTAGTGGCCTCCGGAGGCCCCGGCATCTCGCCGGTGGTACCGGGCGCTTCGATCGAAGACCGGCCGTCCGTACAGCTCCCGCGTCGTGGCCCCCGATGCGAAGGAGTACTGCCGCACCATGACCGAGACCAAACTCGGCACCGAAGTCCGCACCGCCGTGATCGACAACGGCTCGTTCGGCACCCGTGAGATCACCTTCTCCACCGGTCGGCTGGCCCGTCAGGCCGCCGGCTCCGTCATCGCCCAGCTCGGCGAGACGGTCGTCCTCTCCGCCACCACCGCCGGCAAGCAGCCGAAGGAGCACTTCGACTTCTTCCCGCTGACCGTCGACGTCGAGGAGCGGATGTACGCCGCGGGCCGGATCCCCGGCTCGTTCTTCCGCCGTGAGGGTCGCCCCAGCGAGGACGCCATCCTCACCTGCCGCCTGATCGACCGGCCGCTGCGCCCCTCGTTCGTCAAGGGCCTGCGCAACGAGGTGCAGGTCGTCGAGACCATCCTCGCGCTCGACCCGCAGCACCCGTACGACGTGGTGGCGATCAACGCCGCCTCGATGTCGACGAAGCTCTCCGGCCTGCCGTTCTCCGGCCCGATCGGGGCCACCCGGATGGCCCACGTCGACGGCCAGTGGGTCGCCTTCCCGACCCACGAGGAGCTGAGCCGCGCCACCTTCGACATGGTGGTGGCCGGTCGCGCCCTGGCCGACGGCGACGTCGCGATCATGATGGTCGAGGCCGAGGCCACCGAGCACACCGTCAAGCTGGTCGCCGACGGTGCCCCGGCACCCACCGAGGAGGTCGTGGCCAGCGGTCTGGAGGCCGCCAAGCCGGCCATCCGTGAGCTGTGCCGCGCGCAGAGCGAGCTGGCCGAGGTGGCCGCCAAGCCCGTCGCCGACTTCCCGGTCTTCCTGGACTACCAGGACGACGCGTACGACGCGGTCGCCGAGTTCGCTCGCGCCGACGTCGCCGAGGCCCTGCAGATCGCCGGCAAGGCGGACCGCGAGGAGGCCCTCGACACGATCAAGGCCCGCCTGCAGGAGGAGCTCGGCCCGCGCTTCGAGGGTCGGGAGAAGGAGCTGTCGGCTGCCTTCCGCTCGCTGACCAAGTCCGAGGTGCGCGGCCGGGTGCTGCGGGAGCAGGTCCGGATCGACGGCCGTGGCCCGCGCGAGATCCGTCCGTTGAGCGCCGAGGTCGGCGTGCTGCCCCGGGTGCACGGCTCGGCGCTGTTCGAGCGTGGCGAGACCCAGATCCTCGGCGTCACCACGCTGAACATGCTGCGCATGGAGCAGTCGTTGGACACCCTCTCCCCGGAGAAGTCCAAGCGCTACATGCACAACTACAACTTCCCGCCGTACTCGACCGGCGAGACCGGCCGGGTGGGCTCGCCGAAGCGCCGCGAGATCGGGCACGGCGCGCTGGCGGAGCGGGCGCTGATCCCGGTGCTGCCGTCGCGGGAGGAGTTCCCGTACGCGATCCGCCAGGTCTCCGAGGCGCTCAGCTCCAACGGTTCCACCTCGATGGGTTCGGTCTGCGCCTCGTCGCTGGGTCTGCTCTCCGCCGGTGTGCCGCTGCGGGCGCCGGTGGCCGGCATCGCCATGGGCCTCATCTCCGACGAGGTCGACGGCAAGACCCAGTACGTGACGCTGACCGACATCCTCGGTGCCGAGGACGCCTTCGGTGACATGGACTTCAAGGTCGCCGGCACCCGGGACTTCGTCACCGCCCTGCAGCTCGACACCAAGCTCGACGGCATCCCGTCGGACGTGCTGGCCGCCGCGCTCCAGCAGGCGTACGAGGCCCGGCAGACCATCCTCGACGTGATGCAGCGGGCGATCGAGGCTCCGGCCGAGATGTCCGACTACGCGCCGCGGGTCACCACGGTGAAGATCCCGGTCGACAAGATCGGCATGGTGATCGGCCCGAAGGGCCAGACCATCAACGCCATCCAGGACGAGACCGGCGCCGAGATCTCCATCGAGGACGACGGCACCATCTACGTCGGCGCCACCAACGGCCCGTCGGCGCAGGCCGCGGTCGAGCGGATCAACGCTATCGCCAACCCGACCCTGCCCAAGACGGGCGACCGCTTCCTGGGCACGGTGGTCAAGACCGCGCCGTTCGGCGCGTTCGTCTCGCTGCTGCCGGGCCGCGACGGCCTGCTGCACATCTCCAAGGTGGGCGACGGCAAGCGGGTCGACAAGGTCGAGGACTTCCTCAACGTCGGCGACCGCGTCGAGGTCGAGATCGCCGACGTCGACCAGCGCGGCAAGATCTACCTGGACAAGGTCCGGCCGGAGGGCGCCGAGGCGCCGGCCGCCGAGGCCGGTGGCGAG